>CAZZJU010000065.1:0-9668 GCA_964654805.1 uncultured Thermotogae bacterium
GGATCAACCAGCCGAGGATGGTAGTCCCCAGGCCGCTTGTCGGTGGCTCGCCCTGAAACTTCACGTTGGCGGCGACGAGTCGGTCTACAAGGTCTTTGTCGTCTACCCGGACTGCATTGTGTATTTCCTCCTCACCATTTTCATTCTGGGTAACGTAATAAATCCTGTCGGTTCCCAAAGTCACGGATTTTATCCTCCCGGCATTGAGATCGGCGAGGAAACGACTGTAAGGAACCTCGGTCTGACGGATAATCATCGGGCGAAAGAATAGTTCTTGGAAGATCCACATCCCGAGGATCGCAAGCAGGATATAGATTACCGAGAACCCAAGTTGACGGCGCTGGTGCTTGTTCATTTGTTACCTCCTTGCTCATTGTACATCGGGGCAGCACGGGCGAAAACCCATAGGACTTATTTTCTGGGGCGGGTTTGGTATAATCGCATTACTATGGCGGTTCTGAACAAAATCGGAAAGGTAAAAAAGCGGAACCATGCCTTGGTTAAGTTCGATCAGGAACGGATCGTGCGCGCGATAGCGCGAGCGGCAGACTCGATTGGTGGATTCGAGCATGATTACTTGGAAGGGATAAACGATCGGATATTCACCGCGGGCAAATCTGATGAGGGAATCGCTCGTTTCCTGTCTGACCTAGTAGTTATCGTCCTGAATGGAGATCCACATCACCTGGTAGCGAATTTCCCCCCGACGGTTGAAGAGATTCAAGACGTGGTGCTCCACGTCCTGCGCAGCACTGGGTTCACCCGCACCGCGGACGCCTACACGTGTTTCCGTTGGGGACACCACTGGGTGCGCCAGGGGGCAATCACCGAGGATCAGTTTGTGCGCAATGGTTATCCTCCTGCGCACATGGACCCACTCATTGAGTGGAACCGGGCCCACGGCTGCGACACGATCGAAGGGCTCAATGAAATCGTACGCCGCGGGCGGATAAAAGAGTTGATCGACGACGCCATCGCCGCCTACGAGTCCGCTCTTGACGACGCTGCAGCACGGGTGATCTCCCGCATCAATGCCGGCGATGACATCAAGATGATCTGGGTAAGCGGACCTTCCTCTTCGGGGAAGACGACGACTACAGTAAAGTTGACGGAGCGATTGCGCCGCGAGGGACTGCGGTTTCTCATGCTGAACCTGGACGATTACTTCTGGCCGCTGATTGAGCATCCGACCGATTGGATCAATGACCGCAACTATGAGACGCCAGAAGCGCTTGATATCCAGCTTCTGAACACGCACTTGAAATCCTTGCTCGCTGGGGAGACGATCGATAAACCGATCTACAGTTTCAAGGAAGGACGGCGGACTGGGACAAAACCGGTTCGTCGAGATCCAGACCAGATTCTCCTCCTTGACTGTCTGCACGGTTTTTATCCCCCACTGACCGAGGGGATCGACCAGGAGTTCATCTTCCGTCTGTACATCGAAGCGATGAACCCGCTCTATGAAAGCGATGTGATGAAGCCGCTTATCGATATCGACTGGTCTGGAGAACATCTCACTCGGTTTGAGGACGTGCGCCTACTGCGCCGCACACTGCGCGACGCTGTCCATCGGAATCATCCGCCGCTTTCAACCCTGCTTCACTGGCACTATGTGCGCGAGGGGGAACTGTTCTCCATCATCCCGCTCAAGGGGTTGGCCGATGTGGTGATCAACGGGGGAATGCCGTTCGATCTGCCAGTGTTGAAGCCGTTTTTCACCGGAAGGGACAGCATCTGGCCGAAACGAAGCGACCTCGACCAGTACTCTTCGTTCCTCGATGCCCGCATCCGTTATGAGCGAATCACGCGCCTTCTCGATTCGATTGAGGGACTGACCATGGAACAGGTTAACGATCTTGCTCTCATTCCGGGTGACGCACTTGTGCGCGAGTTCATTGGCGGAAGTACGATCAGGATTCCACACAACGAGTGAGGCTTGCAGCCGGTTTCGCTTCTGTTTACCCTGTAAGTTGAGGGAGGGAGAAAGATGCCCGCTAATCTCACCCCGGAGTTCTTGAAAGCGCGAGAGCGATTCCGGGCTGCGCAGACCCCGGAGGAGAAGCTCGCTGCCTTGGAAGAGATGCTCGCTACCATCCCCAAACACAAGGGGACGGACAAGATGCAGGCTGACATCAAGCGGCGGATTGCCAAGCTGCGCGACGCTCAGCAATCCAAGGGGAAGAAAGGGCGGCGAAACACCCCCGACCACATCGATCGTGAAGGCGCTGGCCAGGTTGTTCTCCTTGGTCCGCCAAACACCGGCAAATCGAGTCTGCTCGCCACTCTGACCAATGCCCATCCTGAGATAGCAGACTATCCGTTTTCCACTCTCCTTCCGATCCCAGGAATGATGGAGTTCGAGGACGTCTCGATTCAGCTTATCGATCTCCCCCCGGTGACCGCCGAATACACCGAACCGTGGGTGTACAATCTCGTCCGTCAGGCCGATCTCGCTCTGCTCGTCCTCGATCCCACCGGAAATCCGCGTGATGCCGCGGAAGAGATCATGTTGATCCTGGAGGAACGCCATCTCCGGCTTGTGACAGACAAGAGCGATGCTGATGTGATTGACGAGCGGATAAAGGAGATACCATGTCGGATTGTCATCACTAAGTGGGATATTGCTACTGAGTTCGGGGTGGATGAAGATCTCTCCGACCTGTTCCCGGTAATTACTGTTTCCACGAAGACGGGAAACGGGCTTGAACAGCTGCGCGAAGAAGTGTTCAGGGCGCTTCGGATCGTTCGGATCTATACCAAGCTTCCCGGCAAGCCCCCTGACCTCACCGAGCCGTACACTCTTCCCGAAGGAGCAACGGTCCTGGATGCAGTGGAGGCGGTACACCGGGAGTTTGCTGAAAAGCTGAAATACGTACGCATTTGGGGCTCGGGAAAATTTGACGGTCAGCAGGTTCCCACTGATCACGTCCTTAAAGATAGGGACATAATCGAGATCCACCTTTCTTAAATTCGATCTGGGTTTAAGTCTATTTCTATTTCGGATACTGCTTCCCGAGCCGTCAGACATGCCTCCCGCAGGGTTTGCGGATCGTTCGCCTTGAGGAGGATGAGGTCAGTCCCGCGGCGCCGCGGATGAGGGGACGGACCTAGTACTTCAATCTCGAACCTTTCGAGGAGGCGCATGAGCTTCTCTGTTTCGCTCTGGCGCCGCGTTCCGACTTTAGAAGTAATGAGAATGCGAGCAAGGTGGGAAAACGGCGGATAAGAGAACATCTCGCGTGTCTCTAATTCTTCCCGTAGAAAGGCGTTGTAATCCCCGGTTATGGCGGTTCTTATCGCGTAATGGTCTGGCAAGCATGTCTGCACGAACAACTTGCCTGTGGGGAGCCTGGCGCCTAGGTTTACAATGAGTTGGTATGTTCTCTCCGCCGCGCGGAAATCGGGAGCGGCGAGGATCGAGTCGATCCCGATGACTGCAGCGAGTCCAACGTTGAGGAGCGGCATGCCTTTGGCAATTACAGGAGTACCCACAATGATATGCGCTCCCTGTTCAAATGCGACTGATGGGTTGAGGTTCGGTTTTTTGCGGACGGATTCCCCGTCGATTCGCACAGTTATTTTCGTTGGGAACTTTTCCTTAATCTCTGCTTCCACCCGCTCGACTCCGGCACCGAGGAACCGTAAAGTCTTCCCTCCGCAATGGGGGCAAGTGAGCTTGGGATAAACACGGCCACATACTCGACAGATGAGTTGCGTGCGTTTTACGTCATAGATCAAGTTTGCACCGCAGTTCGGACAGCGGAGTGTACGGCCGCAGGTTTTACAGATCACCGCTTGAAAATAGCCGCGGCGAGGAACAACGATGATCACCTTTTCCCCCGTGTGAAGCGCATCACCGATTGCCCTGGTTAACTCCTGGCTCACTATTTCCCTCTTTTTGCGCATGTCGAGTGTACGAGCGATGGGTTTGCTGAGTTCATCGCGCGGGTGAACGATTGTCAGATCCCCCTGTGTCGCGCGATAATAGGTCTCGACCGCTGGGGCTGGTGACGCGAGGATGACGAGCTTTCCCCTTTTTTCTGCGAGGTTGCGGGCGTGATAGTATGGAAGCATCTCATCTTGCTTGTAAGAGCGGTCCTCTTCATATTCGACGATAACTAGTGGAAGCTTGTCGAATGGAAGGAAGACCACGGAGCGGGTTCCGACGACGATCCGCAGCTTGCCCGACCGCACCTCCTCCCAGGTTCTGCCGCGGGTTCCTTCCGCAATGCCGCTATGGTAGAGCCCGATCTTCTCTCCAAGGTGGTGAGATAAGTAACCATACAACTCTTGGGCGGCGATGATCTCCGGAGCGAGTATCAGCGCGGCACCGTGCGCAGGTAGGTGTTCACGCAATAAGCGCACGTAGCCTTCCGCTCGATCCCTTGTGAAGAGGAGGACCTTCCCTGATTTCGGGATCACAGTCACCCAGTTTGAACTCCGCGTGTGGGAAGACGGTTCGTTCGGTTCGCTCCTTGTGCGCTCCGCGCTGACTTCCTTTACCAGGCCGAGCTCGATGAGTCGGGAAAGAGGCCTGTCGATTGCGCCGAGGTGTTTACGTAGCTCCTTCTTGGATGTGGGCTGCCCGAATGCGAGTAGATGACGCAGAATCGCGGCTTGTCGGGGAGCGCGGGAGTCCAGCCGTTCTATCTCCGCCAGTGTAGAGCCCAGGTCCTTCCTAAGTGAAAACATGGTTTCTGTCATGCTTTTCGTGGACTTCTCGGGAAGGATGCGGTTCACCCCGATTCCAGGAGGAGCAAGGCAGGCCCACGATGTCTCCAGTACAAACCGGAGTGCTGCTACGGAATACATCGGGGTCGGGAAAACTTTCTCGATTTTCTCAAGCGGACCGGTATATTCGGCTTTCTCACCGAGAGAGACGATAATTCCAGTGACCTTCTTCCCTTTAAGCTTAACCTCCACTCTCCGGCCGACGGTGACCTCGGTTTCTAATTCCTTTGGAACAAGGAAATCGAACCCATGGTCGATTGGCAATGGGAGCAATACGTGCGCGATCACAACGCCTCCTGTGAGCGCTTAATTTTACATAAATCCTGATTTTATCGCTAATATCAAGGCGATACTTCCCACTATCAGGCAAGCAAGGGCGGAAATCGACCCGCTTTTCGTCCAGGTGCGGAATGTGATAGGGGTCTCAGTACGTTCCGAGATGGAGACGGTGACGACGTTCGCGGTCGATCCGATCGGAGTTCCGTTTCCTCCAAACCCTACTCCTAGAGCCAGCGCCCACCACAGAGGACCGATTTCGACTCCGCTCACTCCCAGTCCGGCGATAATTGGTATCATCGCCATTGTGAACGGAATGTTGTCGACCACTGCGGAAAGGATCGCGCCACTCCACATGACTGCCAAAGCAGCGATTAGGATTCCATGATCGGTCAATCCGGTTATTCCCTGGGCGATTAAGCCGAGGACACCTGCTGCTTCGAGCCCTCCTACAATGATGAATAGGCAGATAAAGAAGAGCAACACGTCCCAGTGGATTTCATGCATAACTTCATCGATTGATGGGCGAATCCAGAGAAGTCCGACCGACGCGCCGATCAGGGCGACCATTCCCGGGATGAGGCCGATTCGATCGTGGATCAAGTAAAGGGCTATTGTGCTGGCGAGAACTATTATCATTTTCTTCGCGGTCTTCGGGTCGACGAGGGCGCGACGGGCGTTCAACCCGGCCAGAGCTTTGGGGTCTGTGGAATGTTTTAGCTCTTTCCTGAAGATAAGCATCAGTATGCCTTGGGTTATAAGCCAAGCGACAAATACGATGGGAGCGAGATGAACAAGAAAATCGTTGAACGTAAGACCGGCTGCGGAACCGATGAGAATGTTCGGTGGATCTCCGATCAATGTCGCGACCCCGCCGGTATCGGAGAGAATCGCCTCTCCCATCAGGAACGGGATTGGGCTGATTCCCATCACTTCAGCGATGGAAAGGGTTACCGGAGCCACCACCATGATCGTAGTGACGTTATCCAGGATCATGGAGACTACGGTTGTAAGGAGTCCAAGGGCGAGCATCAACCGCCATGTGCTTCCTTTAGTTATCTGCGCTGTCCGAACGGCCAAGTAGGAAAACAAACCGGTCTTTTGCAGTATTCCAACCATGATCATCATCCCCAGGAGGAGAGAGATCGTATTGAAATCAATGGCCTCCGTGGCGCGCGGCATATCGTAGAACGAAAGCCATCCCCCGACGGCTATCATTCCCACTGCTCCGGCTAGGGCTACGATTGTGCGGTGGATCCGTTCAGAGAATATCCCGGCATACGTCAGAACGAAGATCGAGGATGAGGCCAAAATTGGGAAAAAGCTCTGTCCGTTCACGGCCTCACCTTATCATGGTTTCAAGCACCGGAGCAACATCATTGAATCCCGAGGAATAGGGCTCTTATCAACATCAAAACCGGGATGATCTCAAGCCTGCCGATCCACATGTTAAAGCAGAGTGCGAGTTTGCTCAGGGTTGGCATGGTGGGAGAGGTAATTCCTACCGATAGGCCCACGTTCCCCTGCGCGCTTGCTACCTCGAAAATTACATCGGACAGGCTGAACCGAGGTGGAGAGGTATGAAGCAACACAATCACCCCTAGTCCGAGGAAGACGAGCCAGAGGAATGTGATTAGAGAGGCGTCTTCCAGCCGCTGACCGACCTCTTCCTGATCGACTACCGTTGAACCGATCCGGAACGGCACAATTGCCCCTCGAGGTGAGACAATGCGCCGGAACCGCCATTGGACACCTTTCATCAGGATTATCATCCTGATGATCTTTATACCGCCAGCGGTTGATCCGGCTGCCCCACCGAACGTCATCCCGGCGGCGAGAAGCAGCTTTGCCGTATCGCTCCACGATGCGATATCCGCGGTTTGGAACCCCGTGCACGTCATTGCCGAGACGAATTGAAAAGTAGAGTCACGCAATGAGCGTAGCGGACCGAGGGAAAGCCCGTTCTCCAGCGCGAGGAACAGGCTACCGGCCGCAAGCATGATTAGAAACCACCTGGTTTGAACGTCTTTTATTAAAATCGCACCGTTTCCCCGCATCAGCTCATAGTGAACGGCGAAACTTATCGCACCGAAGATCATGATCGGCAATAACACTAACTCTATCGCCACTGAGTGGTAAGAAGCGATGCTGTTCGCGGTGACACTGAATCCGCCGGTGGATATACCAGTCATCGCATGGTTGAGTGCGTCCCAAATCGGCATTCCTGCTCCCCATAGTATGATCACGCTGATGAACGTATATAAAAGAAAGATCCACCACATCGTACGCAGGGTAGATACTATGCTTGGGTGGATTTTTTCGCCTCGTGCCTCGGCGTAGTACAAACTGTAAGTTGCCGCGCCAGGACGCGGACCAGCGAGGATGGTCAGCATCAAAACGATAACTCCCATTCCCCCGATCCACTCAATAAAGCTCCTCCACCATTGGATCGTCTTTGGAAGAAGATCGGCCCGGGTGGCCATGGTTAGCCCGGTGCCGGTGTATCCGGAGACGGACTCAAAGAACGCGCTTGCTGGATCTCGGAAATAAGCAAGAGATGGTGAATATATTCCACTTTTCTGGGCAAAGATAGCGGTAAGAGTAAATGGGAGCGAACCGAGAAGGGCAACGAGAAGCCAACCGAACGCCGCAATGACCATTCCGTGCTTGAGTTTCGTTTCCCCCGCTTTGCGAAATGGTAGATACAACAATGCGCCAAGTCCGAACGAGACCGCTGCCGTTATTATGAGCGGGAAAAAAGCATAGGGCTCGTCGAAGACGACCGGTACGGCGAGTGACAGGATTGCCATTATTCCAACCACTGGAACAAGCAATCCAAGGTCACGCAGAATGGTCTTCAGATCCTGTGGTTCGTCGAGAAGTGGAATCCTCATCCAGTACCGGTAAGGGTTTCAACGAGCTCATCGCTCGCCCGTTCCAAGGAGAACACGGTAAGCACATCGCCCGCTTGAATCACCGAGTCTCCGGTAGGGATCTCCCGCTTGCCATCCCGTTCGATCGCCATGATGAGGACGGTAGGGGGAAGTGTTCCTTTTCGACTGCTCTCGGCAAGAGTACGGCCGACGAGCGGAGAATTTTCGGTCACGGTAAGACGGAATATTTGATCACCTTGAGAAAGCATGGTAAAATCGCGTACCGTTGGGCGCTTAGCTGCATTGTACAGGTGGTTCGCTACCACCTCTTCCGGGTTTTCCATCACGTTTGCACCGAGCTTGCGGAAAAACTCGGCGTGTTCTTTCTTATTCACGATTGAGACAATGGACGGGATTTTTAGCTCGCTGGCGATGGAAACAACCATCAGATTCACTGCATCATCGCTTGTTGTCACGATCAACGCATCGGCACGGTCCGATCCAGCTTCACGCAGGGTCTCACTTGAAGTGGCGTCCCCGTTCAATACAGTGATATCGTACAGATTGCTCACCTGACGCGCCCGTTCGGGGTCAGCTTCCACAACCACGACGTTATTCTTCTCTTTGACTGCGATATCAATCAGACTGGTTCCGATGCTTCCCGCACCGACCACTATCATGTACAAGTCGATCCCTCCTCAAACGCGAACTATGGTAGCACAGATGAGATCGATGGTCAATCATTCCCCAAGCTTAAGTCCCGCTCCACTGGGAGCGTAACGCAAGATCGCTTTGGGAAATGCTGTGATCGAAGCGTACAACCATGTTTGACCAGATTTCTCCTCCACCCCGATTCGGAGACATTTGTAGAACTCGTAGAATATCCCGATACCTGGACTCAGCAAAGCAGCGCTGCCGCTTTTATAACGGCCGCTCAACAACATCCCCCACCCCTGCTCAGTTGTGATTTCAGTTTGGAATACACAGTTCAATCCGTATTCAGGGGTAAACGTGCCCTGGAGGGAGAGGCTGCTTCTGGAAGAATGCGCGGAGACGGTAAAATTGGCTTTGCCGAGTTTGCCTTTCTGAGGGAGGTAGGGAAACGAGAAGGATACGGATGTCTTATTTTTCCGCCATGAACCGGAGAAAGTTATTTTTTCCGCCTGTCCGGTATTGAGGTTGTAATCAAGCGTAAGGTGGAACGGAGAGAATGAGACCTCGGTTTTGAGAGTGTCGAATTCATTCGTTGCGATGTCGAATCCTCCGGTTAACGTGAGAGGAGCTTTTCCAATCGACCATGTAAGGTGGTTTGTGGTATTCAATTTGTCGAAAGTGAACGGGCTTTGGCCGTGTACTAATCGATAGATGTAGTTAAGTTGAAGTTGCGGAGCGGATATATCGCACGCCAAGGAAACGCTTTCTCTTGATTCTCCGCTGGCGTAACGTGCGGCTTCGAGTGTCGCCCGAGGAGAAATCGTGAAAGATGAAAGGTGGAAAGACCGGGCCGGTTTAACGGTCAGTATGCCGTTGATGCGGGCTGACGCCGTAGTCGATGAAGAATCGTTCCATTCCTTGAACCAACCGGCGGATAGCTTAGTACCGAACACGAATGAGCTTATCGGTGTGCCACTGCGGGTGAGGGAGATCTCGGGAAGGCGTTCTACCGTGCGCGATGTTCCCTCGTTCTTTGTGGTGGTGCGGGAAGCAAGAACCGAGATTCTCCAGTCACCCAATTTTTCATTGAGCGCGGAGGAGAACGTGAGACGGTGAGTATCACCCACGGCT
>CAZZJU010000066.1:0-9243 GCA_964654805.1 uncultured Thermotogae bacterium
GTTCCGCTCCTCGTGGGGACCATTCCACCGGAAGCAGTTCCGGTAGTGGAAGAAGTCGCTCATAACGCGGGAGCGCAGATCGCACAGGTTGACATTGCGGTGGAAGAAGTCAGCCGCGATCTTACTGGAGCGGTCTACCGGATCTTCGGGTGCGGTATGCCGGATGAAATAGCGATTTCTCTTGTTGGAGGATACGAGCGGGAGAACCTGCGGCTCGCTCTGGCTGCGATTTCCCGCCTGCGCAATATGGGCTGGGAGATCTCGGATGCTGCAATTCGCACGGGGTTGGAGAAGGTGTTCTGGCCAGGGCGGTTCGAGGTTGTGGGAAAAGCCCCCCTGATCGTCCTCGACGGCGCGCACAACCCTCCGGGAGCGAGAGCGCTGGCAAGGGACATCGAGTGCTTATTTCCGAATAAAGACCGGTGCACGCTCCTTTTCGGAATCTTGCGGGATAAGGAAATCGATGCGGTATGTGACACACTATTTCCAAGCTTTTCCCGCATTGTTCTCACTCAATCGCGCAGTTTACGCGCCGTGCCGGCGGAGGATCTCCTCCCATTCGCGCGCAAGCACGGAGTAGAAGCGTCGGTTACTGGATCGGTGGAAGCGGGGCTCGGAGAAGCTCAGGGTGGGTTGAACCCCGATGGGGCACTCCTTGTCACTGGCTCTCTCACTGTGGTTAAAGAAGCACGTCGCTCTCTTGTGGAGAAGATATGCGCGGGCTGATCGAGCGGGTTAAGCGAGCCGGGCTACCGCGGCACGTGGCGGTGATCATGGACGGAAACGGACGCTGGGCCAAAGCGCGCGGTCTGCCCCGCACTGCCGGTCACCAAGCCGGTGCCCAGGCAGCGGAACGGCTGATCCGTTTCGTAGGGAAGGATCTGGGCCTCGAATATTTAACCCTGTACGCTTTCTCCACCGAGAACTGGAGCCGGCCGAAGGAGGAAGTGGATTTCCTGATGGATCTTCTCGACCGGTTTATCGCCGATAAACTGCGTGAGTTTGTGGAGGAAGGTGTGCATCTGACCGTTCTCGGAGATCTCTCTCCTCTCTCCCCGCGCTTGCGGGAGACAGTGAAAGAGGCTATCGCCGCCACCGCGAAGAACACTAAACTTTACTTGAACGTAGCGCTGAACTACGGATCCAGGCAAGAGATTTTGCGCGCTTGTCGATACTTGGCCGCGGCAGCCATGCGGGGGGAGCTAGATCCAGAGATGATCGGTGAACCGGAACTGATCGGTAGGTTCTACACCGCGGGGATACCGGATCCTGATCTCATCATCCGCACCAGCGGGGAGATGAGGTTGTCGAATTTCCTCCTTTGGCAGGCAGCGTACTCCGAGCTTTACTTTACGCCGACATTGTGGCCCGATTTCACTCCGGAGGAGTTTCTGAAAGCAATCGAGTGTTATCAGAAAAGAGAGCGACGGTTTGGAACGGTGGGGGATGAAGCATGAACGTATTCAAGCGCATTTGGAGCGCATTCATCGCTGGCGCGGTTGTCTTCACCGTCCTTTACATTGGAACCAGGTTCTCCATTCAATGGATCGTCGGGATCCTGATTCTCGTTGCCGCCTATCCCGCCGCTGTGGAGTATCTCCAATTAATGAAACGGCTCGAGATCCCGCTTGCAGCCATGGATTTTCTCATTTGGGTTCCCATCTTGATATTTGGGTATGTGGTGAGAAACGGTATCTATGGAGATGTGGGACTTCTCTCTGCGGTCGCCTATCAAGTCCTCCGGTATCTACGCAGCCTCCCGCACAAACAGGGTTTCCTCCAAGCGGTAGCCGGGGTGTTCGGGCTCCTTTATATCCCTTGGCTGCTCCATTTCTTCTACTCGATCTATATCAGTGGCCCGCCTGATCAGCCGCGGGTGGGAGCGACACACGCCCTTGTCGTTCTACTTATGGTTTGGGGGTACGACAGCGGTGCGTACATCATCGGTAGCCTGTTCGGAAAGCACAAAGCGTTTCCTAAAGTGAGCCCACACAAGACATGGGAGGGAGTAGCCGGCGGATTCCTCCTTACCATTGTTGGAGCAGCCTTGGGGGCGACACTTTCTCCGGTTTGGCGACAGTTCGCGTTCTGGGAGGGGTTCCCTCATATTATCGCTTCCTCTCTGCTTGTCGGAATGGCAGCACAGCTTGGGGATGTATTTGAATCGAAACTGAAACGAGCGGCTAATGTTAAGGACTCGGGTACCTTCCTCCCTGGACATGGTGGAGCGCTCGATCGGATCGATGGATTGTTGTTCGCGCTTCCCGTGTTCTTCTTCTACTACCACTACGTTCTTCATTTCATGTAGGAATTGTCCAGGCGGCGCTCCGCGGCTATTATCGGACCATGGATCTGTTCGTCCGCGCGATTTATATTTCCTCAGCTTTCTCTCTCGCGTACCTTTTTCTTCTTTATCGCTCTAACCCGCTGCGCCGGCTTCCGGGAACGACAGTGACCCTGTGTTTCATCGTTGGGATGCTCGGAGTTGTCCCGGTTGAAGGGATACACCTCTTGTTCCCTCCTGTCGGCGGAGTGCCATCGATGTTTCTTGCTGCCAGTCTGGTTGAGGAAGGAGTTAAATTCGGGCTGATGGGACTTACGATTTGGAGGTTTCCCTTCCCCGACCTTGCTGAACCTATCGATCTTGTGATCTACTTCGGAGCGCTCGGGCTCGGATTTGGGGCGTACGAGGACTTCTGGTATATCTTCAGCTCAACTTATCCTGCTTGGTCGATGGGTGAAGTTGTGCGGTATCATGCGCTATTTTACGACATCCTTATCGCTCGCGCTGTTCCCGGTCATGTCTTGTTTGACGCCATCGCCGGGTTTCTGGTCGGATCCGCGCGCTTTCTTCCCGGCAGGGGACGAATGGCTCGGATAGTCGGTGGGTTTGTGGTGGCCGTTTGTCTGCACAGTGCGTACAATCTGATCGCCTACTACGGAGGGATGTTGCCGCTCTTATCTTATGTTGTGTTCCTTGTCGGTCTGTTCATTCACCTGCGCAGGCAGGCCGCTGCCCGTTCGCCGTTCAACGACCTAATCGAGTTCGTTGAGGGAAGAACGAGCGTATGGCTCCATCCGCGTGCTCCAATCGAGTATCTATTCGCTGATGGATTTTACTGGCCAGGCAGGCCGCAAGGGCGGATGTTTGAGCTTTTTCCACTTATTTTATCCCTCCTCATTCTCTATCCGTTGTTTTTCGGGATTATCTACTTGATCAACGTTGGAATAGTTGGACTCTTTCGATAAAGTGCAAGGGCGGCCAAGCTGGCGCTCGACCGCCCTCTCCGGGTGGTGAAAAAGATGAGGGGGTTCCTCAAGTTACGGGGATACTATAGCATATCCGAAGGCGTTTGTCGGTAACGCACATCACAAAAACTCGCAAATGAAGGGAGTTTTATCTCAAATTGCAAATGGGGGGGTATATAGGGTACCTTCATGGTGTTATGGTGATACATAAAGCTGTTATTGGTACGCTTTTGATTTTGGTCTGTCTATCGCTTTCCGCGGTAGCAGCAGGGGAGATTTTCCATCTTACCCTGAATGGATCGATCAACCCGGTCAGCCGGGATTTTGTCAAGCGAGCAATTGCACAAGCAGAAGCTACCAATGGCGAACTTATCGTGATTGAACTCAATACCCCCGGCGGGTTAGGAGAGTCGATGCGTGATATTGTAATGGCTGAGCTGTCGTCGACCGTTCCTGTAGTGGTCTTCGTTGGGCCACCCGGTGCCCGGGCTGC
This sequence comes from uncultured Thermotogae bacterium, assembly GCA_964654805.1. Classification (GTDB taxonomy): domain Bacteria; phylum Bipolaricaulota; class Bipolaricaulia; order UBA7950; family UBA9294; genus S016-54. Next base: position 3,743 of record CAZZJU010000066.1, read on the forward strand.
GTCAGCCGGAGCGATTATCACCCTCGCCGCTGACGTCGCCGCAATGGCCCCGGGTACGAATATCGGAGCTGCTCATCCAGTAGAATTGATCGGGACCGGGGGAGGGGAAGGAAAAGACGAGACGATGACTGAGAAGGTGACTAATGATGCCGTCGCTTTTGCTAAGTCGATCGCACAGGAGAGGGGGCGAAATGTGGAGTGGGCAGAGAAAGCGGTGCGGGAATCTAGCTCCTTGACCGCGCAAGAGGCTCTCGATAAAGGAGTGATCGACTTGATGGCTGATAATCTCTCCGATCTGTTGCACAAGCTCGATGGCTACACTCTGCCGGATGGTCGCGTTATTCATACCGCTGGGAAGCCGATCATTGAAATCCGGCCGAGCTTGCGAGAAAGGCTCCTTGGATATCTTGCTGATCCAAACATCGTCTACATTCTGTTTATTATCGGATTGTACGGGCTGATCTACGAGTTTTTCCATCCGGGAATCGGGTTTGGATTGGTGGCTGGTGGTATCTCCCTTACCTTAGCGTTCTTTGGCCTCCAGATTCTGCCGGTTAATGTGGTCGGAGTGATTTTAATCCTATTCGGGGTGGGATTGATGATCCTCGACGCGTTTACCCCCACTCATGGGATACTGACCATCGGTGGGGTGACATCGCTTCTCATTGGTTCGTTTACCCTGTTCAATATACCAAACCGGGCGGTAGGCCTATCTTGGACCACTGTTATTCTCACTGTGGGTACGGTGACTTCCTTCTTTCTATTTGCTATCTCCAAAGCCCTCTTGATCCAACGGAAGAAGCCGGTCACCGGCACAGTGGGATTGATCGGCGAAGTCGGTACCACTAAAAGCCCGCTCGATCCTATGGGGAAGGTATTCGTACATGGTGAGTACTGGAACGCACGGAGCTCCGAAGGCCCAATCGAGTCCGGGGAGAAAGTAGTGGTGGAGAAAGTGGAGGGAAGAACGCTAATAGTAAGGAGGATCGATTGAGAATTCGGATCGCCTACGGCTCTGAAGAGGGCGAAACTCTCGCCAAAATGGTCGACGGCCCTGTGGTGGTGATCGATGCCCTTCGAATGAGTGCAACTACAATCGTTGCTTGTTCCCTCGGAATGAAGGTGATCCCGGTAAAAAGCGTGCAGGAAACAGTCGCGTGGGGAAAGCGCGGTGCCCTTACTGCTGGGGAGAGAGATGGGGTGAAGATTCCGGAACTCGATATTGGAAATTCTCCAACTGCACTATTGAACTTAAGTGGAATGCTTCCCCGGTATCTCGCACTCACCACCACAAACGGGGTCCCGGCCGTTCTGTCGGTTGTTGGACACCCGGGTGAGGTTTTGATTGGCTCACCGGTGAATCTATCTTCCCTCGTACGCCGTATTGCTGCGGCATCTCCGACTGAGATCGGAATTGTAATTGCTGGGAAATGCGGTCCAGAAGCAGAAGAGGATGAATTGACCGCCTCATTGATTCTGGCGCGGCTGGGAGCGGAGATACCGCCCGGTCTATCTACCCCGGTCAGGCCGGAAGAGCTCGAAAAACGCTTTGCTGAAACTCGTTCCGGGCGAAAACTACGCGCTGCGGGGTACGAGGATGACGTTAAGCTCTGCTCCAGTGTGGATAGTTACCCGATCGTTCCTGTAGCAAGTGGAGATGGCGGTGATGTGACAATCACTGCCGAAGGAGATTGATATGTCCAAGTATATGGTCAGCGGAGCTTTCATCGTGCTTGTCGCCTTGCTTGCCGCGCTTCTTTTCTTTCTAATCGATCTCGATCGAAACGGTATCACCCTTAACCTCTCGGGACGGATTGACTTGGCTGATTCTGCCACTGGGACATTGGGGAAAGTCGATCTTGTAATGGAAAAGCCAGTTAGTCTTATTGCTACTGGTCCGGGAAGCGCTGCTATCCCTGCTAACCTCACAGTAGCCACGTGTCCCAAGTGTGGTGGGAGTATGGTCCCGGTACGGTGGAACCCGCTCACCGGCGAGATCATATGGCAATGTTTGGAATGCGGCTACACCACGAAAGATATCTCCTCCGCCAGTTCGGCTAATCCTGTCGACCACTGAGCAATAGAAGAGCAACTCCAAAATGGGAAAGCGCTCCAACCCCAAGCAGGGCAGCGTAAGGTGCATTGAATATGGCTCCGATGAATATGGCAAACAAGCGAAGGTCGCGTTTAATCAAGCGCGAGATAATCTTGCTCTCGAGTTGCTTTCCATAACGCAGGGCATATTCCTTCTTCGTGTAACTTGAGAGCATAAAACCACTTATGGCGAGAATACCGCCGAGCCATACCCATGGGCTTTGATACATCGTCCATGTGCCATAAGTGATCCCAATCGTCACTCCGAGATCAGCGTAACGGTCGAGTATCGTATCGAACCACGCTCCAAATTGGCTTTTTTGATAGGTGAGGCGGGCGACCTCACCATCGCATCCGTCTATAATCGAGCCGATTTGGACCAAAATCCCAGCGATGATAGCAGTGATGTAGCCTGTTGCTGCGAACAGAACAGCGCCGGCGATGATGATTCCGAAACCAATTAAGCTTAGCTGATTCGGCGAGAGAGTCCGTAGTCGAGGATGGTCGACGATGAAACCGGAGATTCGGATGGAGATTGGTCTGTTGATAAACCGGGAGATGAAGCCATCTTCTTGAGGTTTGGACATCCTACGCAGGAGGCGTCTCCGCGCCTCACGCAGAGCAGCCGGAGTATCAACGTCGAACCAGAAAAGATTCCCTATCTCAACCGCGCGCAGCCTTCCGGCGACTGCCAACCGGCGCATCCCCGCGGATAGGGACCATTCACCGGACGCTCCTGCCTCACGCAATGCAGTAAATAGGATTGAATTGCATAAGAAGAGCCCAGTATCGATTCCATTGTAGCGGGGGATATCCTTTCCAATCTCCATTATCTTGCCGTCCACAGTTCGTACCCATGTGGCATCGGTGGGATCAAATATCCGCTTTATCCTGCGATCGACCAGCAGATAGCAGAAGGAATGGTCATTTCCATGCTCGATGAGTTGTTTTATTGCTGCTGGTTCAAACAGGTGGTCGCTCATTGCGAGCAGGAATGGGCGGTCGATATGTTCAGCGCAAGTCAGAGCGGAGCTTCCATTTCCCTTTTCCCAATCCGGATTCTCAAGCGGAGTTATGGAAATATCGTACTTTTCCGCCCACTCTGCCAAACGTGGCCGGATCTCGTCCGCCCGGTGACCGAGTACGACAAAAAATTCTTCTATGCCTGCTTCCTTCATCGTGAGAATCGTTCGTTCGAGAAGTGCCAGACCAAGGAGCGGGGTGAGCGGTTTTGGCGGTGCGGTGTGATGATCAGGTGAAAGCCTTGTCCCAGCACCAGCTGCCAGAATCACTGCCGGGATTTGCTGCCTAGTTGAGGAACGATCTTCGGAAGCGTCTGACTTCATCCGTCTCACCCCCTTATCTTTTGTAGTCGACTTAACGAAACGGACTCCCGTTTGACAGGTACAGGCTCATCCAACCTGCAGCTACGCCCTCCCGAGGAGGTAAAGGATTTCGTACACTCAATTGCGGAAGAGAAACGATCTTATTTACATCATTAAATATAACAGCACGAAAGCCTCAGTTCAACCAAATATGAGACGTGCTAATCGGTCGAGTTCAGGAATGCTTAAGGTTTCACCACGGCGGGTGGGGTCAATTCCAGCTCGAGCTAGTACTCCCTCGATTTTGTCCGGTGAGATGATGTCGCGCAGAACGCGGCGGAGCATCTTGCGTCTTTTTCCGTATACTGTTCGCACTAAGGTGAAGAAACTCTGTTCATCGGCGGTAAACCGTGGATGGTCGAGGAGATCAATACGCCAAAGAACGGAGTCGACCTGAGGAACGGGATAGAACGAAGTTCGTGGTACATTTCGAATGATCTCTACCGTGGCATAGGCATTGATGAATACCCCGAGTGCTGAGCCATGTACTCCGGGGCTGTTTACGATTTTCTCCGCTACCTCAGCTTGAGTAAGCAGTAGTGCCTGCGAGATCCGCTTCCGTTCTTCAATGAGCTTTGCCAAAATCGAGGAGGTAATCCGGTAAGGAATGTTTCCTACTATAAAATATGGTCCTTGTCCGAGTGAATGAACGTTCAATTTTAGAAAATCATGTTCAATAATTTCCACATTATCATAAACGGAAAGCTTTTCCTGTAGAAACGATGCGAGTCGATGATCTATCTCCACCCCTATTACTCGGGCTTGTAACTGCGCCAATTCTTCGGTTACTGTGCCCAAGCCGGGCCCGATTTCAATTATGATGCTCGGCCTGGCTTTTTTGACCTCGGACACGATTCGAGCGAGAGCCTCTCGGTCAACGAGGAAATTTTGACCGCGGCGCTTGCTCGGATGAAGCCCAAGCTCGCGCAGGCGAGAAATGACGGTATGTCTATCAATGATTTCAGACACCGGCTTTATCTTTTACCCATTCAGTCACTGCTTTTATTACCCGTGGATCAAGTGGTGACTCTAGATGTCGGTATGTTAGGTTCGGTTCCTCGGGATGATGGCGCATCAGGTGGTTTAAATCAGAGAATAGGTCTACTGTAACGTCATGATTTCCCGCTTCGGAGAGTGCCTTGGCGAGGAGGTTGGCTTCGGTCGAAGGTACCTGAAAGTCCTTTTTGCCCTGGATGATCAGGACTGGGCAGGATACCTGTTTGATAGTAGCAATTGGGTCATGAGCGAAGTGTTCACGCAGCCAGGACAGAGAAGTCGCCGTAATCTGTTGATAGACGTTTTTGGTAAGCCATGGCATTGCTGCTTTGAGCTCATCGAATGAATAATCGGACCATTCACCGTGGCTTTTGCGTACAAAATCAAGGTATTGGTCCTCCTGCTTTAGGGCAGCTTTTATCTCCGCGTCACTTTTACCGGCAGCACGATTCAACTCCTCGATTTGATGCCGGATGATGTAATCGAGCGGGTGCGCTGGGGCAGCAAGTAGAATGAGTCCAGCGATATCCGAGTTGTTCGCGGCAATCATCGGGCCGATAATCCCACCTTCCGAATGCCCAAGGATGAAGATTGTATGGGGGTCGATTTCCGGACGCGATTTTAGGAATGAAAGTGCCGCTCGGGCATCGGATACCAGATCACTAAGGGAGGTTGTTTTGAAGTCACCTTCGCTTTTCCCTACCCCGCGCTTATCGTAACGAAATGAAGCAATTCCTGATTTGGCAAGCGCTTGTGAAAGATATCCGATGACGTTCGAATGGAGACCGGGCATATTCTCGTTTCGGTCTACTGGGCCAGATCCCCCTATCATCAGCACAGCGGGAAAGGGTGAGCTCCCTTCATTAGGGATGGTCAAAGTGCCGGATAGGGTGAGTCCATCGTTTGTGAAATTAACTTCCTTTTCTGTCGCGGTTGAAGCGGCGGATGTTTCCTTTTTCGCGATATTCGTGGAAATCCCGTTAGGATATAGTGTTGCGTTATACGCGATCGTCCCTTGGCTCGGGT
>CAZZJU010000067.1:0-5608 GCA_964654805.1 uncultured Thermotogae bacterium
GGTGCGTTCACGACTCACGTGTACACAGGGGTCATCAAGAATGATGGTTTGCGGCTCATTTTTCGCCAGGTGATTCGCTACGCTTAGCCTAAGCAGGGTATAAACCAACTCGTGCAGTCCCTGAGATCCGTCTTCGAAATTGCATTCCACATTCCCCTGCAGCCGTTCCGGATCTAATTTATCATTTATATCGGCCAGGGTGTACCTTCCGCGAGTGGCGATTGCCAGCATGGTCTCAAGGTCTCCCTTGATTGGATTAACAACCGTGCGGATAGCAGAGGAACGCACCTCTTCCACCGTTATTTTCAGAAGCTTCACTGCGTTAGTACGAAGCTTGATTCGGGCAAGGCGAGCTTCTTCAGATGAAATGCGTCGTTCGAGTTCTCCTGCACGCGTGTAATAACCCTGATCAGCTGCTTTTTCCAGCTGCCGTGCTAACTCAGCTGCCTGTGCCCGATGTTCTTCAACGAGTTTTCTTAATCGTTCATATTTGTTTTGTGCCGTTTGACATCTAGTTTCAGCATCATTGCTTAATTTTACTAGCTTGCATCGTGCGCGCTCGAACTTCATTTTAGCCTCATTCAATTCTTGTTTTGCACGTTCGGCATCAGCACGACATTTGGCTATGCTGCCGTATAGGTCGCGATGTCGGTCCAGAGCGCTCTCAGCAAGTTCCTTCCGCTCTTTGGCAACGCGGTAATCACCGTCTGCCTCTAGGACCGCTTTGTCGAGGTTCTTCAGCCGCTCATCGAGTTTGTTTGCTTCTGCTCGGATGAGGTTAAGCCGTTGCGAAAGATCAGACGTTTCATTCTCTAGATGAGTGATAAGTGCATTAAGCTCCTGGTTAGACAGTACGTCATGCTCATCGATTACGCCGTTTAGTCTGCGCTTTTTTATCAGGCTCTCTATCTCTTTCTCGATAGCGGCGAGTGAATTTTTAATTTCAGTCAGCGGGCGTTTATCTAACGCATTTCTCCCTCCGGTCAACGCGTTTAGGCGATTCTCTTTCTTCAATCGCTCTTCGCGGAGCATGCGAAGAGCACGTAGTGAGGTGACCCCGAAGTGCTTGAGCAAGGTCTCGATCTTACGAGCGATATCTTCAGCCTCATTTGCCAGGTGTTGTGCTCTGCTTGTGTCCCCATCGATGCGGACGCTGCCGCCTCCGGGAGCGGTGATAATCACTTCCCTAAGGGCTATTCCTTCCTGTTCCATCAGTCGCTCTCCGTCGAGCTGAACTTCAAGCTTGGGATCACCGGTCACTCTTACTCGAAGAGCAAATGATTTCATCGCTGTACGCCTCGCTTCCAGTTGAGCGGATAGGCGCGTTGCCTGCTCGATGACTTCAGCGCTAGGGGTTTCACCGCCGGATAGTTCGGTTGTCAGCTGCTGTATCTCTTCATCGAACTTTTTCACTTGGGCGATAACTTGCGCCAACCGTTTTTTCTCGACTTGTTTTTCTCGAATGCTCATCAGGACGGATGCGTCAGCCAACACGTGTCGGGATAAAGCGAGTGCGGCTTCTAATTTCCGGATCTCTTCACGTTTTTCAGCAAGCTTGTTTTGTAGGCGGTCGTGCTCCGCGAACGCAGCTGCCCTTTGGTGGATAGCGGTGGTGAGTTCACGCTCTGCTTCTTCAACGTCATTTTCAAGATTGAGACGTTCATCCAGGACGCGCGTAATGTCCTCGTATTCGTGTTTTTTTTCATTGTATGTTGCTTCTGCTGATTTGAGTTTCCCTTCTGCCTCCGAAAGGGTAACACGCTCCTGAATAGCTTCATCCCATTCCTTCTTTGCTTGTTCTGCCTCTTGCTCGAGAGTTGGCAGCTGTCCCTGGATCTCATTGTACCGCCGACGTTTCTCGTCCAATTCCCGCATGAGCGCTTCGACTTCCTCTTGTTCACGTCGCATCTGGTGGAGTTCTTCTTCCAGTTGATGCTGAAGTGATTTTTTGGAGACTAACCCGGTGGGGGTGAACGACTCACGGTAAACCTCTTCTATCAGCTTTGAGACAGCTTTGAATTCATCGCTCACCCCTGCTTGGGATAAGCCGAGATATCCCAACGCGCTGGAACGGTCTTCCGGTAATCCACGTTCATCCTGAGGGACAAATAACCATTGAAACGCCCCCCAGTTCTCAGATTTGGTCCCAGCAGGACCAGCTGAGAATTTCGCACCAAGAAGTTCGCGGAGCCTATCATCAGCCTCTTTGTTTCTGGCGATTTGTCTCCATTTCCCATCACGCAGTTCGGAAAGTGTCGCCGTTCCATTTGTCCCGCCGAATCTCTTCTCGATTCGCCATCTTCCTCTGTTGTGTTCAAACTCTAGTCGAACCGTGGGAACTGCGCCGTCTACTCCGTAAGGGATTATCCGGCGAACCCATCGGGCTGTGCTGTGACAACGGTCGAACAGAACGCGTCTGATTGCCTCAAATATCGTTGATTTACCAGCTTCGTTGGGACCGATAAGAACGGTGGCCCGAGGATCGAACACGATCACGTGCGGTCCATTGCTGAACTTGCGCCAATCTATAAGCTCAAGCCGCACCAGCTTCATATCCCTGCCTCACGAGCGAATTCATGCAGTAGCCGCAATGCCTCCCGGGCTACTGGGTCACCTTCCTCCCCCTCAATCGCATACAGCCGACGGGCAACCTCTTCCAACAGTGCATCGGTGAACACGAGCTTCCCTTCTTCCTGTTTCCAGCGTAGATGATCAGCGCGGATACGCAGGTCGAGAAAACGAATACTCGCTTCTTCCAACAATTTTTCGTACTCTGGATATAGGGACTCCGGTAATTCTCCACTGAGTTCTAACTGGAGGAGATCGAACTCAGCAGTTTCGAGAAGGTGTTTTAACCTATCGAGATTGTCATCTGCCACGAACTTAAGCTGCTCATTTCCCCAGCGGAGTTTGCCCGATCTGACCTTGGATATTTTTGGATGCGCGCCTTTTTCCTTGATCTCAACGATCAACACGTTACCAGCGTCTGGCTCCTCGTAGGAGGTTTGTTCATGAGTGCCGGAGTAGGCGATGCGACACTCTCCCCATTGTTCAGTGATCAGCCTTGTGCTATGCCAATGTCCGAGGGCAAGGTAGTCCAATCCGGTTCGGTATACATGTGCTGGATCGATCGGGAGGACCACCCCTTCCGCTGTTCCACCAAACGTAAGAGTTGTTAGATGTCCATGGGCGATAGCGATGTGTATGTGTCCATCTAGCTGCAGGTTGGGAAGGTGGGCTAGTGGGTCGGTCCCAGTATAGCGATTGAGCACTGGTAACGGATGGAGGATTACTCCATCCTGTATCTCTACAGGCTCGGAGGTGAGGTGGACGATCAGATTCCTGACGCCGCGCAGGACACCACGGTTCCACACGCTCCCTGGACCGGGAAGATCGTGATTACCCGGGATCACGTGTATTTCCACATTAGGGTGGGAATGAATGATGCGAGCCACTGACTCAATATCGGCGTAAGAAACGCGGTTATCCTCGAAGGTATCTCCGGCCACAAGCACAAAATCAGTGTCGTATTCCTCGGCGATGGTAAGGACACGGTCCACTGTGATGATACGCTCTTTGGCCACACGTGTCCCTGCTTCTCCTAACCCACCTCCTTTCATCCCAATCTGCCAATCCGATGTGTGAAGAAACCTGACCATTAATTTTCCTCCCTCATTCATTCAAAGACGTTTCCATTATCGCTTTTTTCGATCTCTCGGTTCAACATATGTGTGCATTTCCATTGCGCAGATAGTCATTTGCTTTTTCGGAAAAAATAAAAGACCCTGCACTGGAGAGCAGGGTCCTCAGTTACTGTGCGTGAATTTATTTGTTCTTTTATTCCTTAGTTACGACTACCGAGTCGGAGGCCATGCACCCGTCTGCGCCGGTAACAATCAAGGTATAAGTGCTTGGCACGCTTACGGTTATGTCTTCTGTGTTACCGACGATCGTCCCACATGCGTTTCTCCACTCATGGGTGTAAGGCGGAGTTCCACCAGTAACCGTAGCGTCGAGTGTCACCTCGGTAACGTCACAGGTCAATACCTTATCTGGACCAGCATCAACCTGGGGTGGGTCGACCGCATCAATCACCTTGACTGTGTCGCTGGCCGAACAACCGTTCGCTCCGGTCACGGTAACGGCGTAAATACCGGGCAGATCGACGGTTATATCTGCGGTAGTCCCGATCTCGGTTCCACAATCATCGGTCCAGACAATGCTGTAAGGTGGGTAACCGCCGCTGATATCGACATGTAGATAAGCCTTCTGCGCGGAGCAGGTGAGGAACTTATCCGGCCCAGCGTCGATGATCGGTGGCGTGGTATTATCCATGACGACTACTGCATCACTAGAGCAACACCCGTTTGCACCAATAGCCGTTACGATGTAAGTGCCCGCTTGATCTACAGTGATTGAATCGGATGTTCCGAGCACCTTGCCGTTCTCTGTCTGCCAGACAAAGGTGTACGGCGGCTTACCGCCAGATACAGTGGCAGAAAGGGTCACTTCCTTGACTGTGCAGGTAATCTCTCGATCTGGCCCGGCATCGACCACCGGCGCAGCGAAGTCTTCGGCTACAGTTACTGAATCACTGGCCGAGCAGCCGTTGGCACCAGTTACGGTTAGGGTGTACGTGCCGGGACGATCTACTGTGATTTTCCCTGTATTCACTCCGCTCACTATGATCTTGCCATTAGGACCGGACCACTGATAGGTGTACGGTGAACTTCCCCCGATCACGGTTGGATTCAACGTCACCGATTTCACGATGCAACTCAATGTTTGGATGGGGCCAGCATCGACCAGTGGTGGGGTAATGTCCTGGGTTATGTTGATCTTATCGCATGCTGAACAACCGTTGGCACCTGTCACTACCACCCGATAGTTATCAGGTTTGGTTGCCGTGATAGTATCGCCATCTCCGAGCAGTTCGCCGGATGAATCGAACCATTGATAGGTGTATGGGGACCGACCTCCCTCTACTTCTGCCTTAAGGTGGGCTTGGGAGTTCGCACAGGTCAAAGCCTGTATGTCAGTAGTTATCTTCACCTCTGGAGCGAGAATGTCCTGAGAGACAGTGAACTGAGCAGTAGTCGAGCAACCGTTAGCACCGGTGACGACGACAGTGTAAGTGTCGGGATTGGTGACGGTGAGCGAGTCGGAGTTACCAAGGGGCTTGCCTGCGGAATCAGTCCACTGGTAGGAGTAAGGCGGGGTACCACCGGAGGCAGCAGCCTTCAGGGTGAGGGAGGTGACCGCGCAGGAGAGGGCGGAGTGATCAGCAGAGATCTTTACCACAGGTGGAGTGATATCCTGGGTGACGGTTACTGAATCGCTGGCCGAGCAGCCGTTGGCACCAGTTACGGTTAGGGTATACGTGCCGGGGTTGTTAACAGTGATGTCTTCAGAGTCGCCGACGACGTTGCCGTTCGAGTCGGTCCAGGAGTAGGTGTAGGGTGAAGTACCGCCGGAGACTGCTGCGTCGAGTGTAACTTTTGTCACATTGCATGTGAGTACTTGATCAGGTCCAGCGTCGACCGTGGGGGGCTCAATGTCCTGAGAGACAGTGAACTGAGCAGTAGTCGAGCAACCGTTAGCACCGGTG
>CAZZJU010000067.1:5708-8905 GCA_964654805.1 uncultured Thermotogae bacterium
CAGAGATCTTTACCACAGGTGGAGTGATATCCTGGGTGACGGTTACTGAATCGCTTCCTGCACAACCCTGGCATGCTGTAACGGTCACTGTGTAAGTTCCTGGGCGGTCTACTTTAATTTTTTGAGAGGTACCGACTATCCTTCCAGTAGAATCTTTCCACACGAACGAATACGGTGGCTTTCCCCCCGATACGCTCGCTTTGAGCGTGACTACAGGTTCGGCACAGGTGATAGTTCTGTCGGGCCCAGCATCCACAGTTGCTGGGACAATGGTCTCTCCCACCCAATCGGATGTTGGTTGGCGTTCTTTCATTTGACAAAGCCATTCGTAAGAATTATCCGCCGCTTTTCCCGGGGCGGTTGGTCCGCGATATGCTTCAGGAAGCTTCTCCGTAATGGGGATGTCTTTAAGCCAGTGGGCCACGATCGCTTTTAGTGTTTCATATCCGACTGTGTATCCACACGTGAATGGCACCGGCTCGCTCTGTTGCCAGAATGCTACTGCACGTTGTACTTGCGGGAACGATATATTATTGGAAAGGGTGACATCCAGCTTATCATCGGATACATCCCAACGGGATATGGCAAGCATGACCGGGAGACATTGCCAAATGTGAATGGTGTTCTCACCGGTTATGTTATACTGTCCACATCCAAGTGCGCTTGACACGGTACCCACCAGTTTTACCTCTTCGCCGCAACATTTCCCTTGGCAATCGAGGCTTCCTGGTAGAGGTGAATTTGCTGCTGCGACTTGATAAACCAACTTTACACTCTCTCCAGCGGCAAGTCGCTTAGGGTATATCCATTCAGTATGGGAACTGCGGTAAATAAATCCATCACTCTTAATCTGAGTTACCTGCCATCCTGCAGGCAACCACTCTCGCAATCCCACACCGTACGCATCGAACTTAGCAGTGATCTTCACTGTGACTAAGAATCGACGCGCGTCCGGGCCAGGATCGAGACATCCGCGGGGTATGAGAAGGGTGTCATCAGGAAGAAAAGTGGTGATCGTACGCACTGCTTGCAATTCGGGAGCCTCTGTCTTTGGCAATGGTTCATCGACCGGGGTACAGGTTTCATAGTAGGCGAATATTTTTTCGATGAGTTGGAGATCGATTGTCTCGCCACTAGTTCCTGGAATCGGAGTGTCGGATTGCCAAAACTCGATCGCTCTGGTGAATTGCTGACGTGATATCCATTGGCTCAGGCGGAAGTCGAGGCTATCTTTTGTGCGCTCCTTTCCTGCCGGTACTAAGTGGGCAATAGCACACAGGCTGGGAACGATAGAAACCACTTGTAGTTTAGAATCACCGCTTACTGTAATTTGTAGTGATGGTACCTTGCTCTGTAATACTCCGGAAATTGAGAAGCAGACTGGCAGTGAGCCTGCCCGCAATTCCTTCTCGTTAGGTACTGTGACTTCATAGACGATATTGATGCTATCCCCAGCGTTTATTTTTCGCTTGAAAACCCATTGTCCCTGAGCGCGTTTGAATGCCGCTCCAGCATTATCTAACGGGTGGATTACCCATCCAACGGGTAGTCTCTCTTCAATTCCTACTCCCTGGAGAGTACGATTCGTTTGTATGTGGAGGGTCACTCTAAATTGACTGTTTGGCAGGACAAACGCGGTGGAAATGGTTCGTGTCACCAACACTTCACCGGAGGTTTGTCCAAAGACTAATCCCGCTTGAAAGATGAAGAGCACCAACCACAATAGCAACAGTATCTTGTGATTAATTAAGTATCTATTCAAAGCAGATCACTTCCTATACTGCCTTACGAACGGCAATTTGCCCTAGTCTAACCGATGGACCCATTCTTTGTCTGTAACGATGGTTACTTTGAAGGCACAGGGGAACAGGACAGTTGTAATCCCTATCGATATACTCTAGGTATCTCAGTGCGATGTTATCGCGCTCACTTATTTCGGATGCGGTTACTCCTGGCGTACCACCAATACGGGGCAGTGAGCACTTTCGATCACTCGTTCGGTGACTGAGCCAATCAGTATCCGGCGCGGACCCCGCTGGCCGACCTTACCGATTATGATCAGATCAACGTTCTGTTCTTTGGCGACGGCCACTATCGCCTGATGCGGAGTTCCTGCCCTGGTCATGGACTCGAATTCCACTCCCTCTTTGGCAGCGAGCTCGGAGAGGTAGTTCAGGCAATTCTCCCCTTCGCGACGGAGGTTCTGCTGAAGCATATCCGGTTCTTCTTCCGTAAGGTGAGCGAGAGATTCAACCGACGCATCATCGATCACGTAGAAGGCAAGAACTTCTATCTCATAAGCCTTGGCGAGTCTTATCCCGTATTCAGCTGCTTGCATGGAATAGCGCGAACCATCAATCGGGATGAGGACTTTTTTGAATGGCTTTTCCACTCTAACCTCCTTTTGTGCTTTTGTCTTTCAGCAGTTTCATTTGGAAGATCGTCTCCCGCTCTGCCTCCTCCAGTCGTGCCTCGATGTATCGGATTGTCTCCTCATACTGGGGAATGAATATGTTTTCCAGAGCATTCACCCTCCGTTGCGTCTTCTTCAACTCTATTGCCAGATGCCATGCCGCTCGCTCTGTCTCCGCTAGTCGAAGGATCCGTTCAAGTGCATCGTAGAACCGGCGCAACGCTTCGTCAAGTGAAAACGACGTGCCGAGAAGGCCGAACTGCGGTTCCAGTTCAAGGAGCTTCCGTTCCATAAGCGGTATTGGAACACCCATGATCGAACGCTCACGCAGGGTAATATGTGCCTCAGTAGTGCAGGCGAGCGCCGCTCGTTCCACCTGTTCCGTACCCAGTTTCACAATCGCCTTACTCAACGAAGCAAATGCTTCTCCAAGCCGTTCGGTTACCTCACGGCGAAACGCCTCTGCATCGTCGATGATGTTCAAAAGCTCGCTGACCAGCACTTCGCGTTTCTCTTCCAGCAATTCGTATCCGCTTTTGGCAATTGCCAGCTGGTCTTTCAGTTCGAGCAGATTGGCTTTGGTCGGAGGGATGTCAAGCAGAGCCATGTTTACACCGCTTTGTAGTATTTTTCGATCTGTTCGTGCTTCAACCGACTGAGTTCTTCCACCGGGAGGACGCCAAGAGCTTTCCAACCGAGCTCAAGTGTCTCCTCGATCGTCCGGTTCTCATCACCTTGGTTTAAAAACTCTTGTTCGAAGAATTCCCCAAACTTCAGGTACTTC
>CAZZJU010000068.1:0-8843 GCA_964654805.1 uncultured Thermotogae bacterium
GCAGAGCTCGCGGGCGATGAGCGCACCGACCACTCCGGCTCCAATTACCCCGATCCTCATTGTTTCCTTCCTTCCGCGTGTTCAACAACTCGGTCCCATCCGGCAAGAAGGAGGTCGTGAAGGGACTCGGTCAATTTACGCCGGTTCCTATACTGCATTTGCGATATGATTTCGATCGCTTGCATTTGTTTGCTCAACTGCGTTGAAATATTTCTTCTCTCTCATACATCATAAAACTAAGTTATAAATTTAAAGACGATGCAGTTAGATCCAGTATAAGACAGTCTGTCATTATATAGATCGGGATTAGTCAAAGCTATGTATGTGCAGCCAGTTATGCTTGTTGCACCAGTGCTGGGAGAACAATTTTTATGGTCGAGTTTTTCCGCTTTCCACCAAGCACGATGAGACTTTTCCCACCTGCATGAATCTTGACTAGTGAATGAAAACACAGCTTGAGCTACAATTATAGATACATGATATTCACTAATTACAAAGATATCAAATTTATACATCTCTAAGCCAAAATTATCGTACGTAGCGCTTTTCATACACATATAGGTGACACTATTTGAGATCATTGATGTTGTCTCCTGCTTACTCATTCAGCCGTGCATCAAGCTCGGGAAGCTTAGCGATACTCTCGATAATGTAATCTGGTCTTACTGAGGCTTTTGGAACGACCTCACGTGCAGTTACCCCTGTCAGGGTTAAAACGGTAATTAGTCCAGTAGTCTTCCCCATTACGATGTCAGTCTCTAGTCTATCTCCGACCATGGCACACGAATCTGCCGGGAGCCCGAGCCGCTCCAGCGCAACTTCGACTGTGTGAGGGGACGGTTTTCCCACGATTTCCTCCACCTTTCTCCCGGTTGTTGCCTCGAGCGCGGCGATTACCCCGGCAGCATCCGGGATCTCCCCGCCATCGATGGGACAAGTCCGATCCGGATTGGTGGCGATGAATCGTGCACCACGGCGCAGGGCCTGGAACGCGATATCCAGCTTGCGGTAGTCGAACGTGCGGTCGAACGCGGCAATCACATACTCAATCTTCTCCGGGTCTTCGGATATCCTGAATCCAGCACCTTCAAGCTCGGCAAGAAGCGGCGGTTCCCCGATGGCGTACACCGTTGCACCGGGAGCGCGGTGCGATAGATAACGCGCGAGAACGTAGGAAGAGTTAACGACATCATCTTCGGTTGCTGGCACCCCGAGACGGGTCAGTTTAGCCGCATAATCGCGCCGCGACTGAAGCGGTTTGTTGGAGAGAAATACGATCCGCCTTCCTCGTGCCCGTAGTTCGGCGATGGCAGACTCTGCCCCCGCAATCAACCGCTCGCTCAGATATACTGTACCATCAAGGTCAAGTAGGTAGCCAGCAATGCCGTTTAAATCCATATTTACTCATTTATTTTATAGCCGTAATGTTCTCGCATTGTGCGATTAAACGGCAGTGCCATAATCTCGTCTAAAACTTTCTTTACCTGTTTGCTAGATCGAGTTCGAGGATCTCTTTCTAGCACTTCTTCCAATATCCGGATATCTCCGGTAATAAACGCTTCGAGCGACAATTCCATACGAACCATTCGTGGATATAGGTAGAATCTAGTGATTCTCTTCGGGAGCGGAGGATTTACTTGTTCAGCATGCACCCCATCGCTGTCAACCTGAACTGGTACTTCCACGACTACATCCTCCGGTATATCATTGATTATCCGGGGAGTATTGAGAACATTGAGAATGAGTCTTGCCTTTTGTCCGCCGGTTAAAGCTGATATAAAAGGAACATGTGGTAGGTTCTCACTAGTGCGTTCAGGGTCCGCTAAAATTTCCGCCAATTTTTTGAGTTCGGAGAGTAATTCGTCTTGGAAATCAAGCTTAGCGAATAAGACTTCATATGAATGTCTATCGGTAAGTCGGAATTTATTATCATTAGCAATTTTTTCTAGCAGGTTCATCGTCACACGTAATTTGTTGTTGTACCAATTCCAGCCCAGCTCAGAATCCGGGCCTCCCCATGGTTGCCCATACCATTGCTGTTTGGTAGCCAGGTCGCGGTTATATTTCCAACTGCCGTTTCTAACCGTATCTCCGATGGGAAATAGACCGTAGAATTTATACATGTCAATTGCTACAGGGCTAAAATAGTCATCAAATGGATTACTTGGTTTCCAGTCCTTAGCATGCCGTTCTATCCATTGGTCTAATAGTGAATATGCATTACTGCCTTTATAATTAAAGCGATTCAGCCAAATAGCGTGGTTAAAGCCAGCGACTTGCCAATCTACCTCATGTGAGGGTAAACCCAGTTTCTCTATTACATCGAAGACCCGATGTGATCCATCACAGAATCCGACCACTTTCGCATTAGTTTCGCGCGCGATAAGTGTGGTGCCTTCAAAAACAGGATTGGCAGTCTGTAATAGCCACGCATTTGGCGCCAATTTTGCAACTGTGTGACCAATTTTTATAAAAAATTCTAACTGGTTGAAGTTACTGAGCGTGTTGTAATCTGATACCATATTGAACTCTTGCGAATCTATGCCCCGGTAATAGCCGTTAGCTTCGCCGATCTGACGAATAACTTCCATCCAATGATGGCCACCAACGAGGGCTGTGTTAATAACAAAGTCAGCATCTGCTATCGCTTTTTCTAATTCTGAGGTCTGCTCTATTGTCAATTTAGCACCCAACTCACGTGTATAGCGAACGCCTAATTCATAAATCGTTTTTAAGCGTTGTTCATCAACATCCATAAGAGACACAAGACTGCCGGCTAAATTGCTTTCCTTGCACAGATCGTTTACTAGACGTACTGAAAGTGCGGCACTACCAGCGCCGATCAGCGCTATTTTCACTGCGGGCATTATGCCACCTCCTCTATTCTTTTACAGCTCCTCGTGCTAATCCTTCCACTAAGTAACGCTGAAATATCGTTGCA
This sequence comes from uncultured Thermotogae bacterium, assembly GCA_964654805.1. Taxonomy (GTDB): domain Bacteria; phylum Bipolaricaulota; class Bipolaricaulia; order UBA7950; family UBA9294; genus S016-54. The sequence continues at coordinate 2,942 of CAZZJU010000068.1, forward strand.
AATAGTATAGGCGGTACCATAGAAAGCATCCCAGCTGCGCACATCAAAGGATAGCTGGTATAAAATCTCCCCATAAACTCCGCTATTGCTATCGGAAGTGTCTTTGCTTGTAAGTCTGTAGTGAGAACTAATGCTATCACAAACTCATTCCATGAAGACAGAAAGATGAAAATACCAGCTGTGAAAATAGCCGGCTTTGAGAGAGGAAGCACTATCCTCCATAATGTTCCCAGATAGCTGCAACCATCTACTATAGCTGCTTCTTCTACGGATACTGGTAGCCTGCGGAAGTACGAGCTTAATATCCAAATAGCAAACGGCAAGTTTAGAGCAGTATAGATTATAATGAGGGCGAGTTTACTGTTTAAGAGGCCCATTTTCCCAAATATTAGATAGATTGGTATTACTAGCATTATTGGCGGCAACATTTGTGTGAGAACGACGCCAAAGCTTATCGCCTTTCGCAGCGGCACTTTCAGCCGCTCAATAGAATAAGCAGCTAAACTAGCGAAAAATAAGCAAATAAGGGTCACGGTGAGCCCAATGATTGTACTATTTAAGAACGTGGCTTGAAACTCATGTACGATGCTATACCCTGTTTTCGAAGGGCTGAGCACCTCATGGTAATACTTGAAGGTAGGATTGGGAGGGAACCAATTTTTGGTTGTAATTGATAAATCTGCGTCTGAAGAGATACTGGTTATAAACGTCCAATATATCGGTATTCCCGCCGCCAGCAAGATTGTGGTTATGAGTATCCAAAAAGGTATCCTTTTGACCATGGCACCACCCTGCGTTTAGATTAGTAGCCCCCGGATTCCGCCTTAAAAATTTTCCCGTAAATCAGAACTAGCACAGCAACTATAAACAGGAGCATATAGGACATAGCAGTAGCTTTACCAAATCGGAATGATTCAAATGCTGCTTTATATATCTCAACACTAACTACATTGGTTGTACCGGCAGGGCCACCGCCAGTTACTGCGTAAACAAGTTCAAAGATCTTGAAAGTCATAATTGTTTTCATGACAAACAAAAGAGTGGTGAATGGCATTAGCAAAGGGATAGTTATACGTGTGACTGTTTGGAAATAGCTGGCTCCGTCTATGCGTGCTGCTTCATAAAGTTCACGCGGGATTGATTTCATTCCACCTAAGTACACAATAGTAGCAAACGCAGTTCCTTGCCATAAATTGGCAATTATTAGCGATGGTAAAGCAAGTCGGGGGTTAGTTAGCCAATAGACTGTGTTCTTGATAATATGTAGGTGCATCAATGTTTGGTTGATGAATCCGTAATCGGGCGCGAAAGCCCATTTCCATATAAATGCAAGAACAATCGGCGGAAGTACATATGGAAGCAAAATAATCGCTAAAATTAGTCCTTGAAATTTTAGTTTCTTATTCAATGTAGAAGCACTGATAAACCCTAATGGTATGCCAATAAATATATCAGCTAATACGAAATAACCTGTGTTTCGGAATGCATTCCACCAGCTAGAATCTCGAACGAGACTCAAATAATTGCCGATTCCAACAAAAGAGAAGTGTAATGTTCGTCCGATGGATATATGAAATAGACTCAGATAGAAAGCGTATAAAAGCGGATACAGTAGTGCGAAGCAAATAGTGAATAACGCTGGCAATACCAGCATATACCCTAACCTTCGTTTACGAACCTCTAGTGAGCTGTTTTCCCTTGGCATGAGTTGACGTCCTTAACCATACAGAGGAAGGGGGATGGAGGGTTGCCTCCATCCCCCAGTTTATTATCTATTGTGACTTTGAGTTCTCGTAATTAGCTTTTATCTGGATAGCAGCTTGAGCAGCGGCATCGAGTGCTTCCTTCGGTGTTATTTCGCGGATCAGAGCCTTGTGGAGCTCCAGCTGAAGTTTGCTGGAAAATTCTAGATACCAAGGCACTCGAGGCCGGTTAACAACGTACATTGCCTGTTTGGCCATCTCGTCCAATCCTCTGGCCTTTTTCAAAAATTCGGGGTTATTCCATACAGATTTCCAACCGGGTACTATGCCCTCTTTCAATGCTTCATCCAACGCACCTTTAGGGCCGGTAATGAACTTTATAAATTCGAACGCTTCTTTTGGATGACGACTTCCATATGAAATCGCCCATCCCATTGGCCCTGCTACAGTATACGGATGTTCTCCATCTACTGACGGCATCAGTCCAATCTCCCATTGCCCAACAGTCCGGGATTTGGCTGGATCATCAAGTTCAACTAACGGAATGCCCCACCGCATGGCGAATGCAATATCACCATTGTAGGTGGCTTTGTACACATCATCTTCTGTCCAACCAAGAGACGCTGGATCTGCTATCTTGTACTTGTAGAGCATATCGACCATGAACTGCAGGGCCTGCACGCCTTTTTCATCGTTAAATACGGGGTTTAGATCTTTATCAAAGAATTTTCCACCAAAGCTTGCGAGAATGGCGACAAAATCGCAGGTGAGACACTCTTTTTGGGCCCAGGACCAAGCACTAGCGTACTTAACTATTCCTGCATCCTGTAACTTCTTAGCTATAGTAACGAACTCATCCCAGGTTTTAGGAGGATTAGAATACCCCACTTGCTCAAGCATTTTCTTGTTATAAACGAAAGACTTCCACTCCGATACAGTTGGCAGACCATACCAGTGCCCGTTATAGGCCATTCCCTCGAGTGCGAACGGCACAGCGTCCTGTCGTAGGTCATTAGTGAGCCACTGATCGACTGGAAGCACCCATCCTGCATCTGCAAATTTAGGCACGTCAACACAGTCGATGATCCACATATCATATTGATGTCCACCGGCTAGCATTGACGCTATCAACTTTGGCACTATATCTCTTCCATACGGCACCACACTAAACGTCACGTGAATGCCAGTTTCCTTCTCAAAGAGGGCTGCTCGCTGCATGTAATAGGCTATATGGTGCGGCCCAACAATAGTATGCAACTCTATCTCTTCTGCTAAGCTAACAAAGCTAAAGCCTAAGCTTAGCGCTATTACACTAGCTAGCAGACAAACAATAAATCTTTTCATTCGTGCCTCCCTTAATAAGAATTTTCTGTCGTGTCGCAACACAAATTCTCAGATAAGATCTCTCTTCCCGGTTTACCACCTCCCTCCTTTTACGTGATGTGGAGTTCCACATCGATGTTGCTCAGCGCTTCACGAAATCGCGCATTAAGCCCACTATCGGTTATTATTGCATCTACACCGCTGATATCCGTGATTTGACTGTGTGTGACCATGCCGAACTTCGTGTGATCAGCAAGAATGACCGTGCGTCGGGCGTGACGCACCACTTCTGCCGCTGTTTCTGCTTCCTCCAAGGATGGGAGGGTAAGCCCGTGCTCAAGTGATATCCCGTTTACGCCTAGGAAGGCGATGTCGAAATACACCCCTGTAAGCGCTTGTTTGGCAAGCCTGCCTACCATACCGAGAGAGACGCTACGCAGGTATCCACCAATCACGTAGACTTCGAGGCCGGAGCGTTTAGACAGTTCAACAGCGTGATTGAGGGCGTTAGTGAACACGCGCACTTTCAATGTTTGTGGGATGTGCTTAACGAGTTGCATGGTAGTGGTGCCGTTACCGATGAATACTGCCATCCCTTCTTCTATCATCTGGGCTGCGCGCTTTCCGATTCGTTCCTTTTCGATCCGGTTGCGATTGGTTTTGTCAATATAGGATGGTTCACTGGTGAGAGACTCCCGTACAATTGCCCCTCCATGGATGCGTACTAATGCACCTTGTTCATTGAGCGCGTTTAGATCATTGCGAATTGTCATGGGGGAAACGGAGAACAACTCGGATAGCTCAGATGTCTTCACTACCCCCCACTCGCGGAGGCGTTCCAGGATCAACCGACGCCGTTGCTCAGTTAGCAAATGGTTTTGATTTTCTTTTTGTTCCATTGCTTCCTCTTGCGAAATAAGTATATGGAAGTCTCGCCTTCGTGTCAAGAGGAGGCAGATAGTGCGTGGGCAATAGCAATTTGAGCTATTTTTTGCTTTTTTCGTTACGCAAGAGCCTGTTAGGATCGGTTTAACTGTTGACAAGACGAGAATTTCATGCTAGGATATATTAGGTACGGATATACAGTGCATTGAGCAAAGGAAAAGGAGAGACGTATGAAAAAGCTGATACTGTATGCAATATTGATCGGAGCGATCTTTATCTCGCTTGTTATCGCCCAAGCGGAGGATGTTGAGATAACAACCGCAGATCAGTTGTCAGTGGTTGTTGATTCCGCCTGTATGCAGGCGATGCAGCTACAGAGCGGATCACAGGCTCTATGTCACCAAATAAAGAATAAGCTGTTACAGCAACTGAAGCAGCAGTTGCAGCAGCAAGGTAACCTTATAGTCGATCCACAATTCTTAGGCGAAACCATTTCCTGGATGTTCAACTGGCAGCGCCAATATGAGTTCACATGGCAGGAGGAGTCTGTTCCTCAGCTCGCTTTGCAATTGATGAACATGCACCACTACGGAGTGGAGAGAGATACAATCCATGAACTGGTCCTTCAGGCTGAACAGTCCGGATATACCACTAGTGAGACAGCATACATGTGCACTCGCTTGCGGCAGCTAATGGACACTCAGATTGCGTCGGAAGTTCTGGGGGAGACAGTGGAATGCTTGAAAGATAGCGCGGGTGCAAGCAGCGTAGATGATATCATTGATACCGTACAGCAGAGGATACAACAGAAGCATCAGGGATCTGATACTGGCTGTACAAGTTGCACCGGTGATCAGGGAGGAGATAAAGGTAACACAGGCAGCGGAAACCAGAAGAGCTCTGATGGTGGTTCAACGCATCATGAACATCACGGAGGGAAATCCGGGAAGTAAATAGCCCGGATCAGCCTGGTACGAGATTTTGCGGGGGACATGTTGCCTCCGCTTTTTAATTTCCCTCTCGTAGTAGCCGGCGCACCTCAGCAGGGGAGAGCGGCCCACCATGTCCGACATGTATGGCTGAAGGATTAAACGCCAACACACGTTTAAGGCTCGACTGTAGGTCCTGCATGTTTTGTAGGAACATAGGGTAATGAGCGCGTTTGCCCATAAGTAAGTCTCCAACGATGCATTCTCCGGTGCTTAGGACAACGGAAACTGAACCAGGGGTATGTCCTGGTGTGTGTATAGTCATACCATTAATACCGTAGGCGTCAAGCTTCAACTCGTCACCGATGATGATATCCGGTTCAAACGGGGTGAATCCTGGGACTTCTTGTTTTTTGAACGACGCGAACAGCTTTGCCAACAGAGTTCGCGGCACTGCTGGCTGGTTTTTCCCTTTTCTCAGTGCACTGGCATCATCAGCATGGATTGCCACTGGTGCTTTCGTCATTGACCGTAACTTATCTACGCTTCCGAAGTGATCGTAGTGCCCATGGGTAATTATAATGATGGATATATCACGTGGCTTGATTTCCAGTTTATTCAGCCACTGACTGATTTTTATTGTGCTGCTTGGTGGACCGGTATCGACAAGAGCACATCCTTTCTCCCCCCGGATGAGAAACGCATGCACATACCCGAGTTTCAGCGGCACAACGGATTTCTGTCTTTTCATTGCATTTTGACCTTATTCACCCGCAGCATAGAGTAACAGCGACCGGGGTACGCCCCCCGGTCGCTGTGTAGCGATCAGAACGCGCTTTTATCGGCCCACTTTCTCCGGGCGCTCGGGGACATCGTACAGGATATCGTCGAGCGGATGACGGTAAAGCGGCTCGCCGAGCCTCTTTTGATCGAAATAGTGTCCCATGAGGCCGATCGAGCGGCCGAGGACGAACAGAGCATTAAACAGCCCGGCGGCGATCATCTCGTCGATCTCAGCATCGGAGAAGTTAAGCTCCTTCAGCAGGTCGACGAGGAGGACCC
>CAZZJU010000069.1:0-8832 GCA_964654805.1 uncultured Thermotogae bacterium
CCGCTCCAGTGGAGCCATATTCGCTACCATCGTGTTCGCGCTCGGAGCAAAAAGTACCTCCCCCATTGTGATTACGACCATGAGGAACAGAAGAACCCCGTAAGAATGGGCGAGTCCTACAAAGAAGTATCCGCTGGCGAAAAACAGACTTCCAGCAACTAAAGCACGGCGGATTCCCACCTTATTAGCCATACGCGCTGCCGGCCATTGTAACAAAGCGACTACGATTCCGTTCAAAGTATAAAGGAATCCAAGCTGAACATCGGTGATTCCTATGATCGTGGTAGCGAATACCGAGAGGGTGCTTGCAAACTGTCCCATGACAAGGAATAGCGATAGGCTGAACAGGCAGAACAGGAGAAAATCAACGTCTTTCCCAGCTGCGAGTACCTGGCGGAGTACAAACCTTTCTCTTTCCCGCGCCTTGATCGACTCGGTGGTGAACAGGAGGAGCAAGATCATTCCGATGAATGTTGCCACCGCGGTGAGTATGAAAAGCGCTGAATAGGATACCGAGATTAGGAATCCTCCCACCGCTGGTCCGAACGCCCAACCAGCATTCCCACCGATTCGCAGCACCCCGAATGCCTCTACTCGCCGGGATGCCGGGACGATATCAGCGACCATTGCGCTCACTGCCGGTTGACTCACTGCACCGGCAAACCTAATTAAAAGGAACAGCAACGCGAGGACAAGATATCCAGCTTTCAAATAGACCAATCCCGCCATTCCGAGAAAGAGCAAGGAGCGTATTCCCAGGGTGAACGTGATAAGTGGCCGGCGCCCGAGCCGATCCGACAGCTCACCGCCGAGGATCCGCCCGACGGCACTCACTGCGGCGGATACGAGCATAATCGTCCCCACAACCCGCATTGAAACTCCAAGAACACGGTAGAAATAGAGGCTGACAAACGGCATCGCTGCCCCAAACCCAAAGGCAACGATCATCTGGACGAAGAATAACGCCCATAACCGCCTATCGTACCCTGTTATCAGGGCGCGTAGCCGGGAAATCATCGATCAGCTCCCGAACAGGCGGAACAGAACCGCGAGCGCGGGAGCGAACGCTAACGCAGGGAGAAGGTTACCGGCCTTGAGATCCCGCAGGTTGAGGAGTTTGAACGCTAACGCAAGCAGGATCACCCCGCCGGCGGCATCTAACTCGGCAAGCGGCGGTGAAGCGGAAGAGATGGTCGCACCCGCCCCGGCGAGGAACTGCGCGGCCAGGCTGATCCCGCCCTGGTACACGAGGATCACCAGCACAGAGAAGAACACCCCGGGGCCGAGCCCGGCAACGAGAATAATCGATGATATCCCGTCCATCACCGATTTGATCCCAAGGAGCTGCCAATCACCGTACAATCCGTCGCGCAATGCTCCAATCAGGGAAAGCGGTCCGACGCAAAAAAGCAGACTTGCGGTGACAAAACCTTGGGGGAGCGTTCCTTGCGCAAGTGAAGGGAAACGTCTTTCGATCACCTCACCGAGGTGCGTCAATCGATCCTCAAGTGACAACGCTGTCCCAATCCCGCCGCCGATGATCAGCGAGAGTAGAAGAACTAGCACGTTCTGCGTCTCCAAAGCGAGCTTGACTCCGAGAATTACAGTTACGAGCCCAATTGCGGTGGTAAAAAAACCGGTCAACCGAGCTGGGATCTTTCGTCCAGCGAGAAGCCCGATCGTGCTCCCGAGGAGCACTGTGCCTACATTTATCCACGTTCCGATCATGCGGCTATCCTATCCACAAAGTTGATCTGGCACAACCCCGATTGCTGCAAAGGACCACGGGTTTTATACTGTCAGTGCGATGAGTGGGGATCTTCTTTCCGATCTTAATGAGGCTCAACGGGCTGCGGTCACGTTCGGAGACGGACCGCTCCTTATCCTTGCCGGGGTGGGAACGGGCAAGACCACGGTGATCACCCGGCGGATCGCATGGCTGATCGCGGAGAAACGGGCCAAACCGGCGGAGATCCTCGGGCTCACGTTCACTGAGCGCGCGGCGGCGGAGATGGAGGCGCGCGTTGACCTCCTCGTGCCCTACGGTTACATCGAGGCGCGCATTGGAACGTTCCACTCGTTCTGCGACCGTCTCCTGCGGGAAAACGCGCTCCTGTTGGGGCTATCGCCTGATTATCGCATTCTTACTGAGGCCGAGCAGGTGATCTTTCTTAAGGAGCATTTGTTCGAACTTCCCCTTAAGCGGTTTCGCCCGCTGGGAAATCCGGTCCGCCACCTGCGCGCGATCCTCACCCTGTTCTCCCGCGCCAAGGACGAGGACGTCTCCCCGGAGGAATACGCGGATTACGCGGAAAGCCTGCGGGAGCGGCTCGAAACCGAAAAGGATCTCTCCGCCGAGGAACGCGCGCTGCTTGAGGCCGAAGCGGCCGAGCAGGAGGAGCTGGCCGAGACCTACGCTGCGTACCAGCGGCTGCTCATGGAGCACGGGTTCGTCGATTTTGGGGATTTAATCACGCTTTCGTTGAAACTGTTGCGCGAGCATCCCGGGGTGCTGCGCCGCTACCAGGAGAGCTTTCGCTACATCCTGGTCGACGAGTTTCAGGATACGAACTACGCTCAGTTCGAGCTCCTCAAGCTGCTGTCCGGAAACCGGAATATCACCGTGTGCGGAGACGACGACCAATCAATATACAAGTTCCGCGGCGCGGCGATCAGCAACATCCTCAACTTCCAAGAAGAGTATCCTGACGCCGAGCTCATCGTGCTCACCGAGAACTACCGCTCCACTCAGCAGATTCTCGATGCGGCCTACCGCCTGATCCAGAATAACAATCCTGACCGCCTCGAGGTCAAAAGCGGGATTTCCAAGCGGTTGCGTGCCGTCGCCGGGGAAGGCGGGCCGATCGTCCAGCACCACTTCGAACGGCTGGACGACGAGTGCGACTTCGTCGCCGAGGAAATCGCCCGCCGGGTCAAGGAGGAAGGAAGATCGTACGCAGATTTCGCGATCCTCGTGCGCAGCAATGCCCAGGCCGATCCGTTCCTCCATGCTCTGAATCTCCTCCACATTCCATGGCACTTTTCTGGCAGTCGTGGGCTGTATGATCGCGAGGAGATAAAGACGGTGATCGCGTTTTTGCGCATCCTCACCGACCCGCACGACAACCTATCTTTCCATTTCCTCGCCTCCTCTCAGCTCTATCGCGTGCCGGCCGAGGACCTCGCTTTGGCGACGAGCTACGCGCGGCGGAAGAACAAGTCGTTGTTCGAGGTGTTTCGCGCGGCGAGCAAGAGCACGAATTTCCTGTCGCTATCAGTAGAAGGGCGGGAAGCGATGAAGCGGTTGTCCGATGACATTCGCGAGATGCTCTCCGCTGCGGCACAGGAACGGACCGGCGAGGTGGTGTACGAGTATCTGACGACACGTACCGGCTACATCGAGCGATTGTCCAATTCAACCGATCCCAATGACGTATTGCGGGTGCAGAATATCGCACGTTTCTTTCAGGTTATTGAGCGGTTCGCTCGCGTGGCTAATTATGACCGCGTTCCGTGGTTCATTGATTATCTGGACGCATTGATCGAGGCTGGAGATAACCCACCGGTCGGAGAGGCGGAATGGGATGAGGACGCGGTGAACGTCCTCACCATTCACCAAGCGAAGGGGCTGGAGTTCCCGATCGTCTTTCTCGTCGGACTCGTCTCCGGGAGGTTCCCATCGGCCCATCGTCGCGATCCGATCCCGCTTCCTGATGGGTTAGTCAAGGATATCCTCTCCAGCGCTGACTTCCATCGCCAGGAGGAACGGCGCCTGTTCTACGTCGGGATGACGCGGGCCAAAGAGGCGCTATATCTTACGAGCGCGCAGGACTACGGGGGTAAACGGCCGCGCAAGCCGAGCTTGTTTGTCTCCGAGGCGCTTGACCTACCGCCGATGAAGCTAAAAACCACCAAGGGTTCACCACTTTCCGCTATCACCCGCCACGGCAAGGCAAAAGCGGAATCCCCGGTTCTCATCCCCCGCGGGGAACGGATCATCGAGCTCAGCCACCAGAAGATCGACGATTACCTCACCTGCCCCATGAAGTACCGGTACATCCATGTCCTCAAGGTTCCGATCCGCCAGCACCACACCGTGATCTATGGATACGCCATCCATCAGGCGATTCAGCTCTACAACATGAACCGAATTGCCGGGCAGGAGACCCCGCTCGATGCCCTCAAGGATGTGTTCCGTCGCTACTGGCAAGCGGAGGGGTTCCTGACCCGCGCTCACGAGGAGCTCCGGTTTCAAGAGGGGTTGGAGGCGCTCACAGAGTTCTATAAGCACGCGAGCGCCGACGGTGCTGTACCCGCTTACGTCGAACGCCACTTCGCGTTTATCGAGGGCGGGGTAAGAGTCGTTGGCGTCTTTGACCGGATCGACATTAACGACGGAGAAGGGGTGATCATCGACTATAAAACCTCACAGATCGTTGATGAGGATCAGGCGGATAGACGGACAAAGGAGAGCCGTCAGCTTGCGATCTACGCCCTTGCCTATGAGAAGCTTTTCGGAAAGCTCCCCGCCCGGGTGGAACTGCGCTTTCTCACCCCAAAGTTGATAATCGGGAAACACGTTCCCGATGAGAAGACGATCGAACGCGCCCGCGCCGACATTGCGAAGGCGGAAGAGGGGATCCGCGCCGAACGGTTCCCAGCAGAACCGACCTACAACGCTTGTACTTATTGTCCGTTCCGCTCGATTTGCCCGGGGCAACGGGAAAACTGACCGGTAACTCTCGCTATCTCAAGCCCGTATGCGTAACTTCCATCATCTGCGGTTATGATCCGCTTGGCACCGCAAAATCTTTTTCACAACTGGAGGCATCCCACCGACATCTGCAGTTGTTAATTGGACGCTGTTCGTCTGAACAGATCTGTTTTGTGGAACAATCATTGCGGAGATAACTAGGAGGTGAGGCAAAAAATGAGCGAAAAAGCGTTGGTTACCGCAGCGATTGTTGTAGTGCTTTTCAGTACAGTGCTCATGGCTGGAGTGTCACTTTCCCCAATGATCACCGAAGTGATGCTTCCACCGGGGCAGTCGCATGAAGGGAATATAACAATCAGCAACACTGGAGATGTGCCGATAACCGTACAGGCGACGGTGAAAGGGTTCAAAGCACCAGAAGGGGTTCCCATTTTCCTCAATCCACAAAATGATGATTATCCTTACAGTGGATACAATTTACTAACTTTAAAACCCACCGAGCAAACAATTCCTGCTGGGGGTAGAGTCTCGTTCCATTACACTGTCACTATGCCGAAGGAGCTGACTCCATACGGCGGACGTTACGTAGCGGCTGTATTTCGCGTAATTCCACCAACGAGTGGAGCGCAAGTTGTGGTAAGTGCCCAACTAGCGTCCCTATTTCTTCTGAATCCGGGAGGCGGCGTTGCTCCTCACCTGAGATTCGACTCAATCGATATTCACCAATCCCCTACAAACCCACGCAAGATTATTCTGAAGGCACTGGTGACGAATAACGGAGAAGTACATATCTCCCATGATCAAGTTTGGGGAATCATTCATGTGACGGATCAAGACGGATATATTGTCGGATCGTTCCCAGTTTACACTCACACGATGTTGCCAGGTACTTCGTACACCCACGTAGAGACATGGACTGCTCCCAACTCTCTTCCGAGCGGTACCTATCAATTTAACCTGACAGTTATCATATTCGGACCTTTGGGCGGTGAGCCGCAGCGATACTTCTTGACATTGCCGGTTACCCTCCACTTCTAGCCCTGCGCCGGGGAGGGGATGTTCCTCTCCCCGGCTGTTGGTCAAAAACAGGCTACTATACACGATTTGCCACTCTCAAAGCGGTTCGAGAGCCATCTCCTTTCCCTTTCAGGATTATCGCGTTTTCGCATCGTTGTTCGATAAATCACGAACAACCACGGATTTTGTAGCACTGCATGTACACTGCAACAGATCTGATAAACCTCACTTCGATGGGGAGATACATTGGCTGGTTCCTTGTCGAACAGGTAAATTTGCGTTATACTCGAACCGGTTCGATAAATATGAGAGGCCCGGCAACGATTCGAGACGTGGCAAGACGTGCTGGAGTAGCGGTTTCGACCGCTTCGTTGGCGTTGAATGGTAAACCATATGTAAGCCAAGAGGTGCGGTTCCGGGTCCTTCAGGCAGCAGAGGAGTTGGGGTATTACCCCAACATGACGGCTAAGAACCTCGCTGACGGAAGAACACGCAATCTCGGACTGATTACCCCTATATCCCTTGAGCACTTGTTTGCGTCCTCTGGCTTCTTTGTTCATCTGATCCGCGGAATGCACCGTGCCACTACTGAGCACAATTATACCCTTTCTCTGCATATAGCCGAATCGCAAGAAGAAGCGGTATCACGAGTAAGGACGGTGATACGTGGGAGAAGTGTGGATGGCCTCATCATTACCAACCCAACCCTCGATATACCCTACCTTCAAGATCTCGAACGACACCGCGTCCCGTTCGTCTTCATTGGCCGGCCATTAGAAAAAGCAACTTACGTTGATAACGACAATGTGCAAGCCAGTCGCATTGGGGCCAAACATTTGATTGAACATGGACACCGTAAAATCGCGTTTTTGAACGGACCATCCTCCTTCACGTTTTGTGTCGATCGTCTGCTGGGATACCGAAGTGCACTGGAAGAAGCCGGATTGAATTACGATGAAAGATTGGTATGGAATTCAGAGCTTGTCGAAGCCGCTGCTTACGAGGTAGTGTGGCAACAGGTGCGGCAACATGAATTTACAGCATTGTTCGCCGGAAGCGATGTACAAGCGATTGGGGCTATCCGCGCTCTACGCGCGCACGGAATACGAGTCCCTCAGGAAGTAGCGGTTGTCTGTGTAAATGATACCGACCTCACCAAGCATTCCACTCCACCACTTACTACGGTAGACCTTCACGAGTATTGGTTGGGGTATTGGGCCGTAAAGCGATTAATACAAACCATCGATGGAGAAGAAACTGAGCACCCGATATTAATTCCCGGAGATCTCATTATCCGGGAGTCCTGCGGGTGCCGGATCAATCACCGACAAAAAGGGGGTGGTTCCAAAAGGGAAAAGCGAGTTCAAACCACAAATCTCAGACCAACACACAGAGGAGGGTGAATACATATGATTAAGCGTTATCTAGTGTTAATGCTAGCCGCAGTCCTTGGATTGTCGGTACTTGCGTGGGCTGGACCTACAGTAATCAAGGTTTGGGAGTCTGAAGGCTACGGTCTGGAGGCCGTGGAACAGACGATCGAAAACTTGGTGCCGGGGATAGACCTTCAGATCTCCCAATACCCGTACAATGAGCTAAGGATGAAGCTTTCAACGACCCTAGCTACTGGTGACCCCAGCGTTGCTCCAGACATCGTCATGGTAGATTCTATCTGGTTGGGAGAGTTTGTCGAGGGTCACTATCTGGCAAACATCACTGATGTTGTGGCAAAAGAAGCGCAGGATTGGTTCCCCGCGTTCCGCAACGGTTCACAGTGGCCGGCGGGGAGTGGACAATACTATGGTATTTGGTATGACACTGATGTCCGCGCCACCATGTACTGGCCTGATCTTTTACAACAAGCAGGGGTCAACCCGGGCGATCTCCTCTATTGGGACACCGCTATCCCTGCGATCAAGAAGCTGAACGACGCCCTGGCCAGTAAGGGAATCGGTGGATTCCGACTCGATATGGGCGGAGCTTACGCTGCTGACTTCTTCTTCTATCCATTCCTTTGGTCGGAGGGTGGCGACATCCTGAAGACGGTGAACGGCAAGCTTGAACCCGCTTTCAACTCTGAGGCCGGTGTGCGCGCGCTGCAGTTCTTGGTTGACCTAGTGAAAAAGGCCGGAGTTGAGCCACAGATGCAGTGTTTCTGGGGTAATGACTGGGCAGCGCGTAAGTGGGCTGTGTACATCCACGGGAACTGGGCGACCAGTGAATCCCGCTTCCCGAACACTACTGCTCAAGAGCGTGAAAAGAAAGTCGCGGTACTGCCGTATCCTGTCTCTGAACCGGGGAAGGTGCCCGTCACTCTGTCCGGAGGATGGATTATGACGATCCCGGCAATCCTTCAGCAAAAGGCTCCGGATCGATTTGCTGAAGCGTGCAAGGTACTCCAAGCCTATACACGCGCTGATGTAATGGCCAAGTACGGCAGCGCTCTGGCCCGGATTCCAGTGCGAGAGGCCCTCATGCAGGATCCTTACAAGAGCGAGTTGGCACAGAACATCGAGTTCTTCAACTTCTACTCTAAGATGGCGTCCATCGCCCGCGTCCGGCCGGCTATCCCGCAGTGGAACCAGGTCGCTGATGCGGTGTTCGAAGCGATGCAGAAGGCCATCTTCAAGGGAGTAGATCCTCAGAAGGCTCTGGATGACGCGGCAGCGAAAGTTCGCTCCATACTCGGAGGTTAAAAAGTCCATGGGGAGGGAGGAAATCTCCCTCCCCCTTTTACATCTAACATTATGCTTACACTAAAAGGAATCATAAACGGTGAGCGTACACTACCCTATTTGCTATTAGCTCCATTGCTTATTTTGTTGCTTACAGTTATTTTGTTCCCATTTTTGTGGAACTTTTATGTCAGCCTATTCGACTTAAAGACCACAAACCTTCTCACCGGTGCTCCGTTCGCCGGGTTAAGTAATTATATTAAGCTTTTCCATGATCCCACATTCTTCCACTCATTGGGAGTTTCGGTCTATTTTGTGATTGGATCGTTGCTAGGGCAGTTCGGTTTGGGAGCGATACTCGCGTTGATTCTTCACTATCATCCGGGGCCGGCTCGTTTCTTCCGCGTCGTGTTTATCATTCCGTGG
>CAZZJU010000070.1:0-8831 GCA_964654805.1 uncultured Thermotogae bacterium
GAACGCCTCGTGTTCGGTACGGGCGATGATCTCGTCCTGAAGGGCTGCGTTTAGGTCGCAGAAGTAGTCGGAATAGCCAGCGACACGCACGATCAGATCGCGGTATGACTCCGGATCCCGCTGCGCCGCGCGGAGCGTCTCCGCATCGACCACGTTGTATTGCACGTGATGACCGTCGAGGGCAAAGTAGGTGCGCACCAGCTTGACGAACTTTTCCCGCCCGTCGGCATCGGCAACGAGGCGCGGGGTCAGCTTCTGGTTCAGTAGGGTCCCGCCGGTGCGTAGATGGTCCAGCTTCGCCGCCGACAGCAGGGCGGCGGTCGGTCCGTGGCGGTCCGCCCCCTGCACTGGTGATATCCCCTCGGACAGCGGCTTTTCGGCACGGCGGCCGTCCGGGGTTGCTCCGGTCACCGTCCCAAAGTAGATGTGGACCGTGGTCGGAAGGAGGTTGACGCGATATTCGCCTCCGCGGGTGTTTGGTCGGCCGTCGATCGCAGCGAAGTACGCCTCGAACACGCGCCGCATCACGTCATCGGCGTAGTCATCATCATTCCCGTACTTCGGTGTCTTGTTGACCAGCAACTGGCGCAGACGCTCGACTCCGGCGTAGTCGGAGGCAAGCGCGGCGAGAAATTCGTCCATCGCAACATCCTGCCGCTCGAAGACGTGGTATTTGAGCGCGGTCAGGGAGTCGGTTATCGTGCCCAATCCCACCCCCTGGATGTAGCTCGAGTTGTAGCGTGCCCCGCCGGCGTGGTAGTCGCGCCCGCGTTTGATGCAATCATCAATCAATACCGACAGGAACGGGGCGGGCATGTACTCAGCGTACAGCCGCTCGATTACGTTGTTCCCCCTGATCTTGACGTCGATGAAGTAGTTGAGCTGCCGTTCATAGGCGGAAAACAGCTCGTCAAACGAGGTGAATCCGCGCGGCTCACCGGTTGAGATCCCGATCCGTTTTCCGGTGCGCGGATCGACCCCATCGTTAAGCGTGACCTCGAGCACCTTGGGCATGTTGAAGTAACCGGTGAGGATATAGGCCTCCTTTCCGTAGGCGCCGGTCTCCACGCACCCGCTCGCCCCGCCGCAGCGCGCGTCGATGAGCGACTTCCCCTGGCGGACAAGCTCCTGCACGATGGCATCAGCGTTGAACAACGACGGCTGGCCGAACCCGGTGGCGATGATCTCCGCCGCTCGCAGCAAAAACCGGTCCGGGTTCTTCTTCGACACCTGGATTCGCGCGTTCGGCTGGATCAGCCGCATCTCCTCAACCACGTCGAGGATCAGGTAGCTCAGCTCGTTCACCGCGTCTTCCCCGTCCGCGGTCAGCCCGCCCGGATCGACGGTGACAAAGTCGGTGTAAGTGGCGCTCTCCTCCGCGGTCACTCCGACCTTGGGCGGAGCGGGTTGGTTGTGAAATTTGATCCACAGGCATTGGAGGAGCTCCTCGGCCTGAGCGCGCGTTAAGGTCCCGTCCTGCAGACCCCGTTCGTAGAACGGCCACAGGTGCTGGTCGAGCCGCCCCGGGCTGAACGCGTCCCAGGTGTTCAGCTCGAGCGTCACTCCGAGGTGAACGAACCAGTAATACTGAATTGCTTCCCAGAAGTCACGCGGGGCATGCGCCGGAACCCGGTCGCACACTGCGGCAATCCGGAGGAGCTCCTGCTTACGGACGGGATTGGACGTCCGCTCGGCCAGGGCGCGCGCCCGCTCAGCGTGGCGGCGGGCATAGGCAATCAACGCAGCGGTGGCGATCCTCATCGCGACAAGCTCCTCATATTTGTCGTAGGCGTGGGGATCGCTGAAGTAGTCGAGGCGGTCGATGCTCTCATCGATCCGGCGCTGGAACTCGAGCATTCCGCGGTGATAGATCTTATCGTCGAGCACGGTGTGCCCCGGCGCGCGCTGTTCCATGAACTCGGTGAACACACCGGCGGAGAATGCGGCGTGCCATTCCGGGGTCATCGCTGCGAACAGCCGCTCGCGCATCGATCTACCCCGCCAGAACGGGATGACCTCATCAGCGTAGATCCGCTGCGTTTCATCCGTCACCCGGAACGACACCTTATCGCGCGAGTTCAAGATCTCCAGGTCGTGCAGCGAATGACAGCACAGCTCGGGATAAGTGGGAACCTGTTTCGGTCCCGGGCCCTTTTCCCCCACGATCAGTTCCCCGTCACCGATGTAGATCTCCTTGCGCTCGAGGAGGTGCTTGAACGCCAAGGCGCGGGTCACCGGCACCGAGCGATTGCCCCGGTCCCGCTGGTAGAACTCCGTGATCAACCGCGCCCGCTCCGGCGACAGGGTCGGAATCGCCGCCAACGACTCCTCCCGCAGCCGCCTAACCCGCTCGCTCATCGTCATAGTCCACACCTCCGATCATTACCCGCAGTTTATACCGCAGGAATATCCCAGCAATCTCCTCCATCCGATCACGGGATGGGATCGGGGTATCCTCGAGGACATATGGGATCCCAAGACGGACGTACTTGTCCGCTCCGGCGCGGTGGTAGGGGAGGAGATCGATCGGATAGGAAGTGGGAAGCGCAGCGACAAACCGCGCGATCCCGTCCAAGTTATCCTCCGCATCGGTGATCCCGGGGATCACCGGGACACGCACGATGACGCGCGCTCTGGCTGCAGCGAGTAAGCGCAGGTTCGCCAGGATCGGCCCGTTCGTCACTCCAGTGTAACGGCGATGGACCGTGGGCCCAATCAGCTTGAGATCGTACAGAAAGAGATCGGCAAGTTCAGCGACCGCTGCGATCACATCCGGCGGGGCATACCCGCTTGTATCGACCGTGGTGTGAATGCCGTGATTGCGACAGGCGTGCAGCAGGTGGAGCAGGAACTCGGGTTGCCCAAGCGGTTCACCGCCGGAGAACGTGACCCCGCCGTTCGATTCGGCAAAGAACGCACGATCGCGGGCAAGCTCAGCGACCAGCTCCGTCGCCGTAACCTCCCGGCCGACCGCTTCCAGCGCTCCGCTCGGACAGGCATCGGTACATTCTCCACACGCATCGCACCGCTCCCGATCGAGCGCAACCCTCCCGTTGGGAAGGGAGAGAGCACTTTGCGGGCAAATGTGAATGCAAGCTCCGCACCCGATACACCGGGACGGACGCAGGAAGATCTCAGGGGCGAACTGCTGCCCCTCGGGGTTGTGGCACCATGGGCAAGACAGTGGGCAGCCCTTGAAAAAGGCGGTAGTGCGGATCCCGGGCCCGTCGTGCACCGCGAACCGCTTGATATCGAAGACCCTCCCCGCGATCAATCATCCTCCTTTGCACTATGGAAGAGATGATATCTCCCTATTTCCCGCCCGACAACAGATATTGACAAAACGCAGAAAAAATGCTACCTTGGCAATAAGATTTATTATGGGTGCTTTCGCCTAAGGATCTGACGTAGTTTGTATAATGCGTGGGTCAAGCGGAACCTCGCTCTTTGGCTAGTGGGAGCGGTAGTATTCATCTCCTTTCCTATTTCCGCAGCGACGATCACGGTGACCAGCACTGCTGATTCCGGAGCCGGATCGCTCCGCCAGGCGATCGCCGATGCCAATCCCGGAGACACGATCGACTTCTCCGTCACCGGGACGATCACCTTGACGAGCGGCGAGCTCCTGATCCAGACCGGGCCGCTGACGATTCAGGGCCCGGGGGCGGACCAGCTGATGATCGACGGGAATAGCTCCTCGCGCATATTCCACATCGCCGCCGGGGTGGATGCGGCGATCTCCGGGCTTACGGTGGCATGGGGACTCCCCGATTCTGGCGGTGGAGGTGCGGTCCGGAACGAAGGGGTGCTGGAGCTGATCGACTGCACTGTCCGCGACAGTATCGCTCAATATGGAAACGGTGGAGGGATATATAACGCCGGTACGATGTCGATCATGAGGTGCACAATCAGCGGCAGCTACTCAACCGACAACGGCGGCGGGATCTACAACGCCGGTACGATGTCGATCACGAACTCCACGATCAGCGACAACATAGGGTGGTGGGGGTCTACCGATTACGGTGGAGGGATCTACAACGCCGGTACCGCTACGCTGACGGTGGAGGACTCCACGATCGCGGGAAACTCCGCTGACGAGGAAGGAGGCGGGATTTACAACGCTGCCGGTGGAACCGCCAAGCTGAAGAACACGATCGTTGCCGATAACACCGCCCCGACCGGCCCCGACCTCGATGGGACATTCTACTCCTACGGATACAACCTGATCGAGGATACGACCGACTGCACGATTAACGAAATCGAGAACGGTGGAACTGACGTCATCGGACAGGATCCGCTCTTGGGCCCGCTCCAGGACAACGGCGGGCCGACCGAGACCCGTGCCCTCCTCGACGGGAGTCCGGCGATCGACGCGGGCTCGTGTACCGACATCGACGGTAACCTGGTGGCCGATGACCAGCGCGGGGTCACCCGACCTCAACCTTCAGCCGGAGCCTGCGACATCGGGGCTTTTGAGAAGGAAGTTCCCTGTTCCTTCTCCTCTTACACCGTCACCAAAACTGACGACTCCGGCGAGGGCTCGCTTAGGTATGCAATCGGGGTAGTCTGCCCCGGCGGGACAATCGACTTCGACCTCACCTACCCGGCGACGATCGTCCTCACGAGCGGGGAGCTTACCATCAACAAGGCGCTGACGATCGAAGGACCGGGGCAGGATCAGTTGACGATTGACGGGAACGGCTCCTCCCGCGTTTTCCACATCACCGGCTCCGGAAACGCGACGATCAGCGGGGTGACGGTGACGGGCGGGAACGCTGGGACCGACAACGGCGGGGGAATCTACAACGAGGGGACGCTGACCCTCGAGGACGCGACCGTTACCCAGAACGCGGCCGACTGGGGCGCGGGGATCTACAGCACCGGCGAGCTGACCGTGCGGCGGTGCACGATCAGCGACAACTCGAGCGAGGGGATAGGCACCGAGGGGACGGCGACGATCGAGGACTCGACGATCAGCGACAACGATTCCAGCGGTGTCTTCAACAAGGGGACGGCGACAATCCGGCGCTCCACGATCAGCGGCAACATCTCGTTGGACTTCGGCGGCGGGATCTACAACGACATCGACGGGACGCTCACCCTGATCAACTCCACCGTGAGCGGGAACTCCACCGGCACTGGGACCGACTACGGTGGAGGGATCTACAACAGCGGGAGCGCGACCCTGAAGGTGTCGAGCTCGACCATCGCTGACAATATCGCCGCTAGCGACGGCGGCGGGGTCTACAATCACTCTACCGGCACGGCCGAGCTGAAGAGCACGATCATCGCCGATAACGTCTCCAACGCCGGATCGGGGAACGATCTGAGCGGAGACTTTACTTCCTATGGATACAACATGATTGAAGACGCGAATGGCTACACAATGAACTCGACGGGGACGGACAAACCCGGTCAGGATCCCCAGCTTCAGCCGCTGGCGGACAACGGGGGGCCGACCTGGACTCACGCGCTTCCGTCCGACAGCCTCGCGGTCGATGCAGGAAGCGGCATCGACATCGACGGGAACGCGGTGGCGAGCGACCAGCGGGGTGTGCTCCGCCCCCAAGGTGGCGGCTGGGATATCGGGGCCTACGAGGTGGAGATCGCCTGTCCCAATACCTACACCGTTACCAACACTGACGATTCGGGAGAGGGGTCGCTCCGCTACGCGATTGAGGAGGTCTGCCCCGGCGGGACGATCGATTTCGCGGTGACGGGAACGATCCTCCTGACCGGCGGGGAGCTTCTCATCAACAAGGCGCTGACGATCCAAGGCCCGGGTGCGGACCAGCTCACGATCGACGGGAACAACAACTCGCGCGTATTCCACATCACCGGCTCCGGAAACGCGACGATCAACGGACTGACCGTGGAGCACGGGGATGCTGGATCCAACTCTGGAGGCGGGATCTACAACGAGGGAATGCTGAAGCTGATCGATTGTGCGGTCAGCAATAGCTCCGGGGACTTCGGAGGCGGGATCTGGAACGAGGGGACGGCAGAATTCACCGGCTGCACGATCAGCGGTAACAGCGCCACCAAGGAGGGCGGGGGGATTGAGAACGACGGCACCTTGAGCCTGATGAACTGCACGGTGAGTGGGAACACCGGAGCCGGGGGTTGGGGCGGTGGGGGCGGAGGGATCGACAACTCCGGCACGCTCCAAGTGGAGGACTCCACCATCGCGGAGAACTCGACCGACTACGGCGGCGGGATCTTCAATGAGCCCGACGGGACCGTGAAGTTAAAGAACACGATCGTCGCCGACAACTTCACCACCTCGTCAACCTCCCCGGATCTGGGCGGGGAGGTCGATTCCTACGGCTACAACCTGATCAAGGACCCCTCGGATTGCACGATCACCGGGATCGAAAACGACGGAACTGACATAACAGGTGTCGATCCGCTCCTCGGGCCGCTGCAGGATAACGGCGGGCCGACCTTCACCCAGGCCCTCCTTCCGGGAAGCCCGGCACTCGACGCCGGGTCCTGCAAGGATATCGACGGAAACGCAGTCGCTGCGGACCAGCGCGGGATTGCCCGGCCACAGGGCACGGCTTGCGACATCGGGGCGTATGAAAAAGTAACCTACTACACTCTCACGGTACACAAGGCCGGTACGGGGAGCGGAACAGTAAAAAGCTCACCGGCTGGGATCGACTGCGGCGGGACGTGCACAGCTATGTTCCCCGCCGGTACTGTCGTCACCTTGACAGCGGTCCCGATGGGGTCCTCGAACTTCACCGGGTGGTCGGGAGATGCCAGCGGTACTGACACAACGCTCCAGCTAACAATGAACTCGAATAAGGATGTGACTGCCACGTTCAATCTCCCCGGTCACCATACTCTCACCGTGCACATTGCCGGTGGCGGAACTGGGACGGTGAGGAGTTCACCAAGTGGGATAAACTGCGGAAATACCTGTTCGGCAAGCTTTGATAGCGGCACGGTTGTCACTTTGACCGCAATCCCGATGGCTGGCTCACATTTCACCGGTTGGAGTGGTGATGTCTCAAGCACTAACACTTCAATTACTGTGGTCATGAACGCCGACGTAAACGTAACCGCAACGTTCAACATCGTCGGTTATTACACTCTTACCGTGAACAAAGCTGGGAACGGGACAGGGACGGTGACGAGTTCACCCGGAGGGATTGACTGTGGTGGGATATGTAGTGCCAGTTTCCTCGATGGGGCGAGGATTACCCTCACTGCTGCGCCTGACACGGGTTGGTTGTTTATTGGTTGGAGCGGGGACACTGCAGGAGCCGGAACTACGGTCACGATCGTCATGGACGCGGACAAGAACATAACCGCGAAGTTCGGATTCCTGGTGCCCGGAGATACAAATGGCGATGGAACGGTGGACGTCCGCGACGTGCGGCTGTGTCTGCGGATCGCAACAGGAGCAATCAGTGGGACAACAGAGCAACGTGTCGCTGCGGATGTCGATCACGATGGTGATGTGGACCGAGTGGATGTCCAGATCCTTGCCGAGTACATCATCGGAATCCGCACTAGTCTACCATGAGGTTATCAGGATGAAGATACGAACGATGACCATGGGGATAGTCATGATCGGGATGCTCCTTCTCACTGGCTGCATAGGACAGTGGTTCTCCCAGAGCAATTACCAGCCATCACTAATTATCGGTAGACCGGTAGTTACCGGAGATATCGGAAAGGTTCTTATTTCAGTAGCTGGTATGCCGCAGGAAGGAGTAGCGTCTATCGCAATTGACGATTTTGGAATCGCCTATGAGAACATCGTTGGTCCGAGTATTAAAGTAGAAGGGATGAACGGGTTCGACGTACTGGTGCAGGACTTCACCACTACTTCCGGAAAGGGAAGACTAGTGGCGGCGAATCCGAATGCCGGTGTCATCGGTGGAACAATCTTGAAGGTTACCTTCAAAATCGCAGGCGGAAATCCAATATTCACAATAAACGAAGCAAAAGTGAGTTTGGCAAGCGCACTTGACACTTTAATCACTAATTGGCACCTCGCCATCGGTCATTTTTGATGGTCTTTAAAAATCTTTTACTTATTGTGTATAGATGTTCAGCAAGTAAGATATTCTTCCGATTTTATTGATAAAAATCCGCTCGGGCGACGACGGCGTGTTTTGCGTTTTTGATGGAGAGGATCTATTATGCAGCAATTTATCCTCGTCCGAAGTTCGGGCTAGGATTCCACACCACGAAACAAGAGAGGAGTGAAACATGTTCGACACTGGTAACACCGCGTTCATGCTCGTAGCCACCAGTCTTGTCATGCTGATGACAACCGGGGCTCGCTTTCTTCTACGGAGGACTTGTGAGCCGAAAAAACGTACTCACGATCATGCTCCAGAGTTTCGTCTCCATGGGTTGGACAACGATACTTTGGGTCACGATCGAGTTCAGCCTGTGTTTCGGGAAGGATCTCGGCGGGATAATTGGTAACGGCCAATATTTCTTTCTGCACGGAATCAGTATTCAAGACGCGTTCGGCAGCAACAATGGAATCCCGATGCTCATCTTCGTCGCCTATCAGATGATGTTTGCCATCATTACTCCACTCCGGCGCTGATCACCGGAGCATTCGCCGACCGCGTGAAGTTTCGCGCGTATATGATCTTCCTCACCGTGTGGCTCCTGTTCGTTTACTTCCCGCTTGTCCACATGGTCTGGGGCGGAGGGATACTTCAGCAATGGGGAATCCTCGACTTCGCGGGTGGAATCGTGGTCCACGCCAGCGCTGGTTTCGCCGCATTAGCATCGGTTTTCTTCGTCGGGCGGAGGAACGTACAGTCTAAACCCCACAGCATCCCGCTTGTAGCTCTCGG
>CAZZJU010000071.1:0-8623 GCA_964654805.1 uncultured Thermotogae bacterium
CCCCCAAACGGCGTAGATTGGAACTCGGTAATCCTGCCAGGTGTCCCCAACGTCGAACAACAGGACCGGACCAGCAGCAGTCGCTCTAATCCGCTCTACTTGAGCAGCGATCCCGGCAAGGCGGGAGAGGCGGGTATGAAGATCATTCGTATAGAGTATGGTGACCGTTTCCCCAAACACTGTACCAAATATCGTTAATACCAAGATCAAGCCAAAAACCGCTCCTCGGTTCAAAACAGACCTCCGATTGAAACCGTCATCTCACGTCCCCGAGCGAAGAGCTTCACCCACCGCATCTCCTGGAAGAGCATGATTCCACCGTAGAACACGGCCGTCGTTTTCTCCCAGTAGATTCCGAAACTCACGCTCAGCCCGGGTCGAGACACGGTCAAAAGCCCCCAACGGGCGTCATCCAGCACAAAACACCGCCCCCAGTCGAGCCGCACCGGTCCGAGGAAAAGCCCGCTTAGAACCGAAACCCCGTTTTGGGAAAAGCCGAGCCCGGCGTTGAGCACACCCAGATAGTCCAGGATCTCCCAGCGTCCGGCAAAGGCAACGCCCGACGCACCGCTCAGCTTGAGAGTGAGATCGATCCGGTCCGTCACCGCCCGTGTTATGGTAAGGCCCGGGCCGCTGGAAGATTCAAATACGCTGATCGTGGTCATCCCCGGAACTCCGATTGTCTGTGAGGTAAAAGGAAAGTGAGGATAGACACCCGCGATGGCAGAAAAGGAAGCCAACATGTAAAAGAGGAAAACCGCCTTTAGTAACCTCAATTCCTCTCCTCCCGAAAGCCCGGTTCGGCGCCGTACGATGGTTTATTGATTTCCCTGTCCGATCCTCTCACAATCTTACTGTATGCTCATCGAAAAGGTAAAAAAGACGGTCGACCGCTACAGGATGTTTGATAGGGGAAAGGTCCTCGTGGCCGTATCAGGCGGGGTTGATTCGACCGTGCTCCTTGACATCCTGTGCCGGATCCTCCCGAAAGAGCAGCTGGTCATCGCCCATCTCGATCACGGGATCCGTGGTGAGGCCGCCCGAGCCGACGCACGCTTCGTCTCCGAGCTCGGCGATCGGCTCGGGATTCAAGTTGTATCAGACCGTGCCGACGTCCCCAGGCTGAGCGAGGCAGAACACCTCAGCCTGGAGGAAGCAGGGAGGCGCGTGCGACGGGAGTTCCTGGAACGCACCGCGGCGCAGACCGGCGCCGACCGCATCGCCCTCGGCCACACTCTCGATGACCTTGTGGAGACGGTGATTTTCAACCTCGCACGAGGAACCGGTCCGACAGGGCTTGCCGGAATTCGCCCGGTAAGCCTCCCCTACGTGCGCCCGCTCATCGAAACGACCAGACGCGAGATCCTTGAATACGCGAAAATCAGCGGCATCCGCTGGCGCGAGGACGAGACAAACAAAGACATCAGGTTCACCCGCAATCTGATCCGCCATCGGATCGTTCCGCTCCTCGAAGAGATGAACCCACGGGCGAAAGACGCGATCGCCCGCGTTGCTGGCCTTCTCCGCGAAGAGGAGGAGGCCATTGAGTTGCTCCTGACGCCGATCCTGAATGAAACGGTTAAAACCGAGAACGAAGAGGTTATCCTCGATCGACAGAAGCTGATGGCGCTTCCCAAAGCAGTGCAGGGGCTTGTGTTCCGGCGAGGGATCGCTCGCGCCCACGGCGGACTCACCGGGATAACGAAGGCACACATCGAAGCGCTGCAGGAGATCATCGCATCACCACGCGCACACGGCACTCTACACCTCCCCGGGATCCGTGCCTACATGGATAACGATCGCCTCGTGCTTGGCACAAAGAGAAAGGAATCACCACCGTTTCACCCGATCGAGATGGGGTTGGGGAAAACCGATGTGCCCGAACTCGGGATTTCACTCATCCTCGAACGTCACCCATGGAAGCAAGGGGAGGAATTGTCCACCGCCCATTCATCCGAGGTCGCGGATGCCGATCGGATCCGATTCCCGCTTATCCTACGGACGCGCCGACCCGGAGACCGTTTTCAACCGCTCGGGATGCAAGGGGAGAAAAAGCTGAAAGAGTTCCTGATCGATATGCACATCCCGTTTTATGATCGGGACCGTCTCCCTCTCCTCTGCGATCAAGATGGGATAATATGGGTAGTGGGAGTAAGGCTCTCCGAGCGGGTAAAGATAACCGCAAAGACCAAGACCGCGCTTTTCATGCGGGTGGAGGAGTTGAATTGATCTCATTTCTGTTGTTCGTCGGAACAATCCTCGTCCTTGTCGGGGTACACGAAGGAGGACACTTCCTGGCTGCTAAGGCCTCGGGGGTGTACGTGGAAGAGTTCGCAATCGGGTTCGGACCGAAGCTTTTCTCGTTCAGAAAAGGAGAGACCAGATACTCGATCCGGGCGATTCCGTTCGGGGGGTACGTGCGCATGGCAGGAGAGGACGGAAAAGAAACGGACCCAGAGATCCCTACCGACCGGCTCCTCTACAGTAAGCCGCCTATCGTTCGGATCGTAATCAGCATCGCCGGGCCGGCGATGAACCTCCTTACCACTTTCCTCGTCGCGGTGTGTGCCCTGTGGGGGTTTGGCATCCCGGTTCTTCAAGTCGCGGACGTAGTACCGGGGAAACCCGCTGCAGTCGTGCTCCAACCGGGCGACCGCGTCCTCGAGATCGACGGGCACCCGGTATACAACGTGAATGATGTGAGCAGATGGATACAAGCAGCCGACGGAAACCCGGTGACTTTTTTGATCGACCGGAACGGCTATCAAAAGCAAGTAAAGATCACCCCTGTCCTGGACCAAGAAGCAGGGAAGTACCTGGTGGGAGCGTACTTCCTCCCAATAACCTACACCAACGTGATACGAGAACTCGATCCTACATCCCGCCTCTACCTCGCAGGGCTGCGACCGGGTGATGAGATTATCGCGATAAACGGAGACGAGGTGAGAACTGGTGTGGGGATAGTAAATCTGCTCGACAAAGTACTCCCGTGTGATTCCATCACACTCACCGTCCGCCGGAACGGCGAGCAGTTGAACTTTAAGTTCAACACAAGAGGGGTAACATTGGATGAACTCCTCACCGGAGTGAAATTCGCCGATCTTGGGAGAGAGGTGCGCCGTCCCAATTTCATCAACGGGATCATACTGGGAGCAGGACAGTTTGTGGACGAACTTCGCCTGATGGGAGATCTCTTTCACTCCATGATCATCGGGAAGATCTCCCCTGCAAAGTCGATTACTGGGCCGATCGGAATTGCGAAATTGCTCGGCGAAGGGATGCATCAAGGAGGAAGCGTCTTTCTATGGATCTTCTCCTACCTAAGCTTGAGCCTAGGCATCCTTAACCTTATTCCATTTCCTGCCCTTGACGGTAGCAGAGCCGCGTTCGCTCTGTACGAGCTCGTAGTAAGAAAGCCGATCTCTCCAGAACGGGAGGGGATGATCCACCTGATCGGCTTTTTGATTCTTCTCGGGTTAATGCTTCTTGTTACTTTCCAGGATATCGTCAGGCTCTTTCAATAAGGCAGGTGCACAGGACCCCGATCCCTTCACCGCGACCTAGAGCACCCATCCCTTCGGAAGTTGTCGCTTTGAGCCCGACAGCCTCCGTCGGAACTCCGAGGATCGGAGAAAGAGCCTCCTTCATGCCGGAAAAGTGGGGTACAAGCTTGGGCGCCTGAGCGATCAGGACACAATCGACGTTCACCGGCCGGTAGCCCGCATCCCTGACCATCGAGACCACCCGATCCAGCAGCTTGAGGCTTGAGATCCCGCGATATTGAGGGTCGGTATCAGGAAAGTGAGTTCCGATATCGCCAAGACCGGCGGCACCGAGAAGCGCGTCACACAGGGCATGGGTGAGGACGTCGGCGTCGGAATGGCCGAGAAGCCCTTTGTCGTAAGGAATCTCCACCCCGCCGATCATAAGCGGGCGACCTTCCGTGAATCGGTGAAAATCGACCCCGATACCGACACGAATTGATAAATTGAGTGATTGAGTGCTTGAGTGATTGAACGATTGAGTCATGGATTGCCTCCCCGTACCGTTTTTCTTGAGGCAACGAAGATCGCTAAAAGTTCGTTTGCTTCCTTAGTCAAATCACGCACCATCTCTTCAGAGACTATATCTGTTTCGACGAGGAGTTACCACCAAAACGCCGTTTCATCCACCTCTGCCACTACGATGCTGATTTCAGCTGCGAATTCCGCTTTGGATCTCGCCCTGCACGCGGTACGGTAGTTTGCGGCGACAGAAGTACCCGAGCGCAGAATCTGTCTTCCCAAAATGCGGGCTTTCTTCGTCTTTGGAAGTCTACGAAAGAATTTGATGAGATCAATTGCAAACTCCTTCGTCCTTTTCTGGAGATCCTTCGCTTTATCCAGCGAATTCATCTCTAGCGCACCCGATCTTCCAATCACTCAATCTCCCGATCGCTCAATCGTTCAATTTCCTTCACAATTTCCCTCGCCAGCGAAATGCTGAACCCTCGCCGCAGGAGGAAATTGAGAGTCCGGCGCATGCGAGCGTCTCGATTGATCCCTGAATAACGGGCCATCCGCGTCCGCGCGAGGTCAAGGGCGATTTTGGGCTCATCTCGTGTCGGGTAGAGATCGTCCATCACCTGAGAGATCGTCTCCGCCGCAATCCCTTTCTCTTCCAATTCTCGGATCAGAGCACGTCGGGAGAGGGGGTGATGGGCGAGGCGGTCCTCGACCCACAGCTTGGCGAACAATCGATCATCAAGCAAGCCTGATTCCTTGCCGCGATCTATCGCTTCCTCGATCTCGTGCTGGGGAAAACCGAGCTTCTCAAGCCGCGTCTGTACCTCGGCACAGCTTCGCGGTCGGTAGCGCAACAGACGCAGCAGCGCTTCCCAAGAATCAGTCGGCGGTTTTCGCCTTTTCAACGGCCTCCTGCTCAAGCGGTAACCCGGCCTTCTCCCGGATCGCTCGTTCCAGTGCAGCAGCTAGCTCAGGATCATCCTCCAAAGCCCGGGCTGAATTCCCGATCCCCTGACCGAGGCGGGTGTCTCCAAACGAGTACCAAGAACCGCTCCGCGTCACAACACCCAGAGATTCACCTGTGTTTATCAGGTCACGCGCGTGATCGATCCCTTTCCCGTAGATGATGTCAAACGTCGCTTCCCGGAACGGAGGGGCAACCTTGTTCTTCACCACACGAACGCTGACACGCGTCCCAACCTGCTCTCCCCCCTCCTCGATCTTACCGGAGTTCCACATATTGAGGCGCAACGAAGCGTAGAACTTGAGAGCCCGTCCTCCTGACGTA
Organism: uncultured Thermotogae bacterium; assembly: GCA_964654805.1. GTDB lineage: Bacteria > Bipolaricaulota > Bipolaricaulia > UBA7950 > UBA9294 > S016-54. The sequence goes on from CAZZJU010000071.1 coordinate 5,293, forward strand.
GTTGTAGATGGGCCGAATCGCGTCCCGCTGATGACGGAGCGAATTTGGTTGGTGAACACAACAATCGTCTTCGATTGTGAGATCGCCCCGGAGAGTTTACGCATTGCCTGGCTCATCAACCGCGCTTGCAGACCCACCTGAGAATCCCCCATCTGTCCCTCGATCTCAGCCATAGGAACCAACGCAGCAACCGAGTCAACAACGATGATATCCACCGCACCACTGCGGGTGAGCTGCTCGGTTATCTCGAGCGCCTGCTCTCCGGAGTTCGGCTGCGACAGAAGGATATGGTCGAGATCGACCCCGAGCGCGCGGGTGTAGGTAGGGTCGAGCGCATGCTCGGCGTCTATGAACGCCGCGGTCCCATCCCGCTTCTGCACCTCAGCGATCATGTGAAGGGCCAATGTCGTCTTACCGCTCGACTCCGCACCGAACACCTCGACAATCCGCCCTCGCGGCAATCCGCCGACCCCAAGGGCGATATCGAGGGCAAGCGACCCAGTGGGGACCGTCTCCACCTGCATAACCTGAGCCTTATCGCCCAGCCACATGATCGCCCCTTCACCGTAAGCTTTCTTGATCTGTTTTAACGTGCTCTCAAGGACTTCCTGCTTCCCCATACTCTATTGCCCCCTCGTGTTTTACTTCTTTCATTCTAGGTGATCGGATACCCAAGTGCAAAGCACGGAATTTCCCACCGAACCGGAAAACCAGCCTGCCTATATTTAAATAAGTCGGGAATGGTTGCTACCACCTGCAAAACGAACTGGGGTATCCTTCAAGACAGAGTTCCAAGACTTCTTTCAGGTTCTTATGAAGCTCGTCCAAGCTCGCTCCCTGGGTGTGAGCGCCTGGCACCCCTGGGACTATGCCGACGTAAAGCTTCGTCTCCGGATCCCACTCGACGTACGCCACAAATGTCTTCATACCCTACCTCCGTTCTTAAGGCGTGATCATTCTACATTACGTAGACTACACCGCCAAGTCCTAGCCCGCTATCCATACAAGGAAGAAGACGAGGAAGAACCCTGATAGGATGACAAGCACTCCTTCCTCCAGACGGAAGATCCGCTCCGGGAGGTGAAGTGGGGAGCGGGAGATCAAGCGATAGAGGATAAAACCGAGGCCAACGATGAAAAGCGACTCCGAGATAACAATCGGATTAAGGAGATGTCGCCACAGACCTCTCGGAACGAACGCCCACATCATTGGGAGGAAGAAGAGAACGGGAATAGCGACGATCGCATAGGACAGAGCTTTCTCCCCAACGACTTCCCCTATGTCGACAAATCGGAAAACCGGAACCAATTTGGAAAACGAAATCACTGTTCCCAGGGAGATGATTCCCATGATCACTTGAAACGGGATGCCCTCACTTTCCCCGTGCAAAATGGCCTTCCCGGCGAACCCGGCGAACGGCGGAAGCCCCATAATCGCCAGCGTCCCGATGAGAAGGCCGAGACGGGACTGTACCGGGATCTTCCTTCCAACCAAACCGGGAATATCCCGCACTTCCGCTGTTCTCACCGCTTCCCCGCCCGCCAGAAACAAGAGCCCCTTGAACAAGCCATGAGCGACGGCGTAGGCAACAGCGCCACCGATCGCCCCTGTACCCAGTCCGAGCAGCAGGTAGCCCATCTGGGACAGGGAGGAAAAAGCGAGCATTCTTTTCAAGTCATAGGTCGCGATCATGTACGCCACCCCGAGGATCCCTGTAATTGCTCCGAGGACGAAGAGAGCGCCCCTGATCGGGAAGACTGAGAAAAGCCTGAGAAGGACCACAAATCCCATCTTGCTTACTAACCCAGCAAATAGAGCGGACACGGCCGGATGGGAACTCGAATATGTCCCCGGCAACCATAGTGAGAAGATAAACACCCCCGCCTTCACTGCCACCCCGGTTACGAGAAGAGCGGCGGCAAGCACTCCCCACGGTGGAAGGTCCGCGGGCAGTCGTACGGCGATCATGCTCAGATTGAGGGTTCCGACATGGGCGTAGACGACTCCCACCCCGAACAGGTACATTCCCATTCCAAAGGTGGCGAAGAACAGGTACTTAAGACCGGTCCAGAACTGCTCGGGCTTCCTCTCATATCCGATCAGAAGGAAGCTCACCAGGCTGAGAAGTTCGAGGACCACGTAGATGTTGAACAGGTCGCGGGAGAAAAGGAGCCCGAGGACCGAACCAAAAAGGAGATGGAGGAGCAAGAAAAAATACGCCTGTAGCTCTTCTTTCCAAAGATAGGCGGTCACGGAAAAGGCCAGTCCGAGAAACAGCCCGCAGAAAGATAGGCTAACCCAATCCGCACTAAGTTCGATCCCAACTGCACGGTCCCACCCGCCGAGGACTATCCGCACGTTTCCCATCACCACAATTTCTCGGTAGAGGATGCTGATTAGAACCGCGTCGACCATGAGGGAAAGAACAAGGAGCGCTCGTCTTCCCCGTGACCGCGGCAGGGCGAGGCTCAATATCCCGGCCAGGAAATGTCCCAAGGGGAGAATCGCCAGGATCACCACTCCCGCTCCTTTCCGATCTCCCGTTCGATCCGAACGGAATCGGTGGTGTGATAGCGTTCGACAAGGAGCATCGCAAAGACAAGTGCAACAGCAAGGATGGCAAAATCGATCACGATCGCCGAGAGGACGAGTGCCTGTGGGAGTGGATCGACGTACAACGCAGGCCCGGGGCCACGCACGATTGGAGAGACTCCTCCCTGTCGGTCGCCCAAGGAGACCAGAAAGAGGACGGCGCTCGCGTTCAAAAGACCGATCGACAGCAGTTTAAAAATAAGATCGCGGCGCAGGATCAACCCCAGGACCGCTATCCCAAGAAGGACAACAGAGATTACAACCCCCATCACACCTCCCCCCGGTGGCGGGTGAAGTAGTAGATGATCACCCACGTCCCAATGAACACCTTGATCCCGATCAGAACGTTGTAGATAGGTATCGTCCCACCGCTTGCCATGGCCCCGATCTCCCCTTTGGGGAGAAGGTCTGTCCCCGGTGCGGCACCGAAAAACGAAGGGATCAGAAGGAGGAGCAAGAAAACCCCGAGGATCACCCACTCCGCCCGTTCCAACGCCTGTTCGTGGAACCGCCGGGCGATCACCTCTCCGCCCAACCCGATGGCACAGAGGAGCAACCCGCTTCCCCCGACAACCCCGCCGGCGAACCCTCCTCCAGGAGAAAGATGCCCGAAGAGGATGAGATAGACCCCGATCAGAAGAAGCGGTGAGAAGAGGAGGTCAGCGGAAGTTCTCACCACCTGCGATTCCGGAATCGAAGGGGCTGATTCTCCCTCCTCCCTTCCCACCAAGTAGTAGCG
>CAZZJU010000072.1:0-8602 GCA_964654805.1 uncultured Thermotogae bacterium
TGAGAAAAGCGTTAAGTTGCTTCGAGACGTTCTCCAGGCCTCTGGCTACTCCGTCACTGTAGCGCAGGACGGCAGAGAGGCCGTAGCGTTGTCGCGAGAGCGGAAACCTGCCCTAATTCTGATGGATATTAGAATGCCGGTGATGGACGGGGTCGCTGCGATGAAAAAGTTGAGGGCTAATTCCAACACCGATGGGATTCCTATCATCGCCATTACTGCACATGCAATGCACGGGGATAAGGAAAGATTTATCCAGCAGGGTTTTGATGATTTCCTGGCCAAGCCTCTTGATATCCACATGCTTTTGGAGAAAGTGCGGAGTGTATTTGCCTAGCTAGAAGAGGAAGGGTAATGAAAAAGCGGTCCCGAATTCTGATTGTTGATGATGAGGACTTAAATCTCCGCCTGATGGAAGCGTTACTTGCTCCCTTGGGGTACGATGTCATCCTTGCGCACGATGGAGAAGAAGCTCTGCGCAAGACACGAGAGGCACTTCCTGATTTGATCTTGCTCGATGCGATGATGCCCAAACTTGATGGATTTGAGGTTACTCGGCGTCTGAAAGAAGACAAGAGCACGCGAATTATTCCTATCGTCATGGTTACAGCTCTTCAAGAAGTTCAGGCACGAGTTATGGCTCTGGAGGTGGGAGCTGATGATTTTCTTGCCAAGCCAGTGGATAAGACAGAGCTTCGCGCGCGGGTGCAGTCGCTCCTCAAGGTAAAGACCTACAATGACCACATGCGCAATTACCAGCAGGAATTGGAGGCTGAGGTCGCCAAGAGGACCGAGGAGCTGCAACAGGCGTTCGAGAAGATCAAAGAAACCTCGTTGGAAACTATCTATCGTCTTGCCCGCGCCGCTGAGTACAAAGACGAAGATACCGGGACTCACGTTTTGCGCATGAGTCACTATGCCGCTGCTGTGGCCTGTAAACTCGGTCTCCCCGAAGACAAAACGGAATCGATTCTCTACGCCTCCCCAATGCATGACGTCGGCAAGATCGGAATCCCCGATCGCATTCTGCTCAAGCCGGGAAAGCTTGACTGGGACGAATGGAAGGTGATGAAACAGCATACCATAATCGGAGGGAGGATCCTGTCCGATTCCGAGACCGGGGTCATCAAGTTAGCCGAGGTGATCGCCCTCACCCACCACGAAAGATGGGATGGGTCCGGTTACCCCAAGGGGTTAAAGGGCGAGGGGATTCCGATCGCTGGGCGGATCACCGCGATCGCCGACGTGTTCGACGCCCTTGCCTCAAAGCGTCCGTACAAGGAGCCGTTTCCACTTGAAAAGTCGTTGGACATCATCCGAGAAGAGCGGGGGACACACTTCGACCCGGCGGTGGTCGACGCATTTCTCGCTGTCACAGATAAGATCATAGACATCAAGGAACAGTTCCAGGATGCAACTATGAAATATAGCTTCCTCACTCCATATAGCAAGCCCAAACCTTAATTGCTAGGTTAAAGCAAATCCTGATAAGGACGCCTCTTCTTGAACTTATGCCCTAAATATGTTAAAATGCCGTGTAAGTGAACGCTCAGCCGCGGTACAGCTAAAGTGCACTGGGGAGAGAAGATGGCAGCGCGTGATGCAGCTGAAGATCAACACGCGGACGAAGCAAAACATACGCAGGAACAAGTAACGCTCCCTCACTACCCGGAAGCGCTAAAGAAATCAGGGGAACTGTTACTGCAAGCGGTGCTCGACGCCTCAGAGGGAATCATTTTCGCCAAAGATCTAAAAGGCCGTTATATTTTGGCTAATCCCGCGTTTTCCCGGCTCTTCAACCGACCAGTGGAAGATATTATCGGAAAAAAGGATGAGGAGCTTTTCTCAAAAGAGGAAGCGGAACTACTACGAGCAAGAGATTCAATTGTCCTCGAAACCGGAAAACCATTGAGCAGCGCTGATCGGCTGACCATAGGCGGCAAGGAGCGAGTGTTCGTTTCTACAAAAGTACCGCTGCGTAATGAAGCCGGAAAAATAATCGGACTTTCCGGGTTCGCCACCGAGATTACGGATGAGATACAAGTACGGGACAAAATTGCGCATTTAAACCAAACACTGCGTGCCATTCGCACAGTTAACCAATTGATAACAAAGGAGAAGAACCGCGATCGTTTATTACAGGGAACGTGCGGGTTGCTTGTGAAAACCCGCGGCTACAACAGTGCCTGGATTACCCTTCTCGATGACCATAAAAACCTAGTGGCATTCTATCACGCTGGTTTGGGTAACGAAGCTAAACCGCTTAACCGGATGCTGAAAGGTGGAGAGCTACCGGAATGTGTACGCCGCGCGCTCGAAAAGCCAAGCGTGGTGATGATCGAGGAACCAGCAACCGCTTGTAATAATTGCCCTCTTTTAGGGAAATCCCCTGAACATCGGGAATTAACCGCTCGACTGGAATACAGGGGAAAAGTCTACGGATTGGTCTCGGTAAGTCTCCCTCAGGAGTACGCGTCGATAGAAGAGGAACAGGCAATTCTCTACGAACTCGCTGAGGATCTCGCCTTCGCCCTTCACGATATTGAGGTGGAGGAAGAGCGGCAACGTGCGCAGGAGGCCCTGCGCGAGTCTGAAGCCCATTATCGGTCGATCGTGGAAAACTCACATGCCGGCATTTTAGTCGTTGATGACGCTTACCGCTTCATCTATGTAAACGATGAATTATGCCGTATACTCGGCCGCCGGCGTGAAGAGATCATCGGTCATGACTTCCGCGAATTCCTTGACGATGAGTCCCGCGATCTCGTTACCGACCGTTACCGACGCCGTCAGCGCGGGGAGACGGTTCCATCCCGCTATGAGTTCAACGTAATACGGAAGGACGGGGAGAAGAGACGGGTGGAAAGCAGCTCCACTGTTATTCGCAATTCTACGGGACAAGTAAAAACCATTGCTCAACTTCTTGATATCACCGAGCGGGTACAAGCGGAGGAGAAGTTAAAGGAAAGTGAAGAAAAGTACCGTTCATTGATTGAGGATGTGTTGGATAGTTCCTCGGTGGGGATTTTCATCCTCGATTCGGATTTCAAAGTCATTTGGATAAACCGAGCTCTGGAACGCTACTTCGGTTTACGAAGGGAAGAAGTTATCGGCGTGGACAAGCGAGAACTTATCCGCAACCAAATTAAGGATATTTTCGAAGACCCAACCGGTTTTGCAGAGAAGATCCTCACTACATACGAGAACAATACTTACATCGAACACTTCGAATGCCACGTGCTCCCCGGTACTAATCGGGAGGAACGTTGGCTCAACCATTGGAGCCAACCGATCCGTTCTGGGCGTTATGCCGGAGGGCGCGTGGAACACTATACCGACATAACCGACAGAAAGAAACTCGAAACAAGCTTAAAGGATTCAGAAGAGCGGATACGCCTTCTCATCGATACTAGTCCGGACGCAATATTTAGTGCCGACCTGAACGGACGTTTCACCTCAGCAAACCGCGTGATGATGGAACGCCTTGGTTATTCGCAAGATGAACTGCTTACGATGAATATACGAGACGTGATCGCGCCAGAATACGTGTCCCTTCTCACCGCACGGATCAAACGTGTTCTTGCTGGAGAAGCGCTACATGAGCCGGGAGAGTACGAGGTTATCGGGAAAAACGGCCAACGCTTTTGGATCGCCGTTAATTCCGCTCCTTTATACAAAAACGATGAGATTATCGGATTCTTAGGAATCGCACGTGATGTAACAGAAAAAGTAAATCTACAAAGGAGATTATCCGCTATCCACGCCCTGGGACGAAAATTTATCCTCTTTCAGGACGAGAAGAAAATTGCGCAAGCAGTGGTGGAAGCAGCTCGTGAAGTGCTCGGCATGGAGGACTGCAGTCTCTACTTGGTGGATGACGATAAAAAGCGGCTTTACCTACAGGCCTGCCTGCGGAATCTCCCAAATGAGCTGCGGGAGTTATCACTCGACTCAAATACCGGGATCATAGCTGCTGCCGCTCGTGCGGGAGAGACGATCTATATTCCGGATGTATCGCAGGACCCGCGTTATCTGCCTGGAAAAGCGGGCAGTCAATCCGAGGTCTGTGTCCCACTGAAAGTGAGAGGTCGCGTTATCGGGGTACTCAACACAGAAAGTCCAACACGAGATGCCTTCAGCATCAGCGATAGGCGCTTATTGGAAACACTGGCAGATACTGCAGCCGTTGCTTTGGAAAACGCGCGTTTGTTCAATTCACTGCGGTGCTCCGAAGAACAGTTCCGCTCCGTAGCTGAGTCCGCAGCAGATGCTATTATCATCGGGGATGACGAAGGAAAGATCGTTTTCTGGAATAAAGCCGCTCAGGATATCTTCGGCTATACCGCTGAGGAAGTAGTCGGCCGTTCTATAGCCATCCTTATACCAAAACGTTTTCGGGATGCTTTCACAAACCGGATGGAACGCCAGCGACAAACAGGGAAACTCATAACCTCCAAGAAACGGGTTACACGTCCGGGACTGCGAAAGGATGGAAGCGAATTCCCAGCTGAGATCTCCTACGCTGGCTGGAAGGTAGGGGATAAGAACTTCTCCGCTGCTGTTATACGGGATATTACTGAGCGGCTAACTGCTGAGGAAGTACTTCGAGAAAGTTACGAAAGGCTACAAAGGACTATGGAGGGGATAATAGAAGCGCTGGAGGCAGCAATTGAGCTGCGTGATCCATACACCGCTGGGCACCAGTTGCGCGTAGCCAAGTTGGCGGTGGCAATCGCTGAAGAAATGGGGATTCCCGCTGAGCAAATTTCAGGATTGCGCTATGCTTGCTTAGTGCACGATATCGGGAAACTCGCTGTGCCTGCGGAGATCCTTTCCAAACCCTCCAGCCTGACTGACACAGAGTTTGCCTTGATCAAGCTTCATCCCCAGCAAGCGTACGATATTCTAAAAGAGATCGACTTTCCCTGGCCGGTAGCGGATATCGTCCTTCAACACCACGAACGCCTCGATGGCTCCGGCTACCCGCAGGGGTTGAAGGGGGAAGAAATCATGCTCGAGGCGCGGATTCTAGCGGTAGCAGACATCGTTGAAGCGATAAGCTCTCACCGCCCTTATCGCCCTGCCTTAGGGACTGAGGTTGCCCTTGCCGAGATCAAGGAAAAACGAGGAAAGCTCTACGATCCTAACGTGGTCGATGCCTGTATCGCAGTATTTGAGAAGGGTTTCCTGTTCACGTAAGCTTAACCAGCGCAACTCAGCAGGGTGGGCAGGAAAGCATTGGCCCAATAGACATCGGCTATTCATGTGAATATTCCCCTTACTGAGCCTTATAAAATGAACAGCGAAATTTACCAATCCGGCCAAAGCACCCCAAATAAAACTGTCGCTACAGCCTATGCACTTTGAGAAAATTCGTCTTCCCCCCTCCTCCTAATGGCAGCCCTCCGGTGACCACTACAAGGTCACCTTTCGCCGCCAGGTCCAAATCGAGCAGTGTGCTTCTCACCAGCTTGAGCATCTCATCGGTATCCCGGTATTTCGGGACCTTCACCGGCCGTACCCCCCATACAAGCGTTAATCTACGGCATGTCGTTTCAACTGGGGTGAGAGCGACAATAGGGACGCGTGGCCGCTCCCGCGCCACCTGACGGGCGGTGTATCCGCTGAATGTCGAAGTAACGATCAACCGAGCTTCCAAATCATCAGCAATGTGTGCGGTAGCGTCGCTGATCGCGTCGGTTATCGGCTGATGATGAGGGAGCTGCTCGAATTCCTCATCGCGGCGTGGTCGCAACCGCGGCTCGACAATCCGAGCAATCCTTTCCATTACCTCCACCGCTTGTACTGGATACCTGCCAGCTGCTGTCTCGCCGGAAAGCATCACCGCATCCGTCCCATCCAGGATCGCATTTGCCACATCGCTCGCTTCCGCCCGTGTGGGACGCGGTGAGGAGACCATCGACTGTAGCATCTGAGTTGCGGTTATCACTGGAACCCCAGCTCGGTTGCACTTCTGAATGATCCGCTTCTGCTGCAACGGAACCTCTTCCACCGAGATCTCGATTCCTAAATCGCCGCGGGCGACCATCACCGCATCGCTCACTTCCAAAATCTCGTCGAAGTTATCCAGTGCCTCCTTCTTCTCGATCTTCGCCACGATGCCGACCGCGTTTCGATCGCCGGCTGTTTCCTCCACAAGGGCACGCAGCTCGTCGATGTCAGCAGCGCTGCGTACGAAGGAAAGGGCAAGGTAATCAACCCCATGTTCGATAGCGAACCGAGCATCGGTTCTGTCCTTATCGGTAATGGCAGAGACGAGTCCGGTGCCACCCGGTGCAGCAATTCCTTTATGCGAATAGAGAGGACCGCCAACGATAACTCGACAGAGGATAGCGTTCTTTCTCTTATCTTCCACGCGTATTTCGATCTCCCCATCATCGAGGAGCAACCGATCACCGGGTTTCACCCCAGCGATCAGTTCTGGATGCGGAAGGGGAATCGCGCCTGCTGGAGGATGTACTGCCGAGGACAAGGTCACCAAGTCTCCGTCTTTGAGATCGAGTGGCTCATGCTCTATCACTCCTATGCGCAGCTTAGGTCCCTGGAGATCGGCCATTATCGCCACTGGGGTATCTTCCTCAGCAGCGATTCGTCTGATCGTTTCGATATCACGGGAATGTTCGGCATGAGTGCCGTGGGAGAGGTTTATCCGCGCCACGTCCATTCCGGCACGGATCATCGCGCGCAATGTCCCTTCATCTCTACATGTAGGACCGATCGTTGCCACAATCTTCGTGCGGACTGTTTGACGATTCATAATCTTCTTCACGCTCCGATTGTATAGCGAGTGGCAAGAAAACGCACGAACTTGAACGCTCCCCGAATATCGGTGATAATTCTTTTATCAGGTCCCGTCGTCTAGCGGCCTAGGATATCGGGCTCTCATCCCGGCGACAGGGGTTCGAATCCCCTCGGGACCGGACGGTAAAAAACCGAGGCGTGAGCCTCGGTTTTCTTTTGCATTTGTCCAGCGGGGTCGATCAAGCTAAAATAGAAAAGGTGAAAAAAAGATGAAGAGGATTCCTGATCTGCTCACCCTCTCACGCGGGTTAATTGCCGTCATCATCGCCCTGTTGGGCCTTGTCGGTCCGGACGCATTAGAATCGGTGATTCTGCTTATAATTGTCGGTTGGACCACCGACATCCTTGATGGCCGCCTTGCCCGCAAGTACAGCAAAGCATCGACGTGGATCGGAGAGAAGGAATTTACCTTCGACATGATCATGGTCCTCGGCGGGCTGTGCTACCTCGTTCTTGCTGGATTCATCCCGCCGCTGCCGGCGGCGATCTACGTTGGGGTAGCCGCACTGTTCATCGCTTATTTTCGCTCCAAGATGGTCACCATGTCGTTTGCTTTTCCGATCGTCGCCCTTCCCCTTATCGTCGCCTACTTCAACGCCCCACGTGCGGCGTTGATCTTCACTGTATGGATAATCCTTGCCCTTCTCTATGACTGGAAGCGGTTTAAAGGAGTGGTCCTCGAATTCATCGAAAACGCTAAAGAGCTCGCCCGTCGTTAGATCAGTCTTCCGGAGTTTCGGTGCAGATGGGCGTAAGCGCGGTCGGTAGCCACACGTCCCTGCGGGGTACGCTTTATGAATCCTTCCTGGAGCAGATAAGGCTCGACCAGATCAGTCAATGTATCCTTCTCTTCGGATAAAGCAGCGGCAAGCGTCTCTAGACCGACTGGCCCGCCATTGAACTTGTCGATCAGTGTTTCTAGGACAGCGCGATCGAGTCGATCGAGGCCAGCATCATCGATTTCAAGCATGGCGAGGGCAGCCCGGGCTGTGTCACGGTCGATCTTGCCATCTCCTTTCACCTGCGCGTAATCGCGTGCCCGGCGCAGAAGACGACCGGCGATTCGCGGGGTACCGCGCGCCCGTTTGGCGAGCTCGTACGCCCCGTCCTCAGTCACATCCACTCCAAGAAGCTTCCCACCACGGATAATGATCGCCTTAAGCTCGTCCGTCGAGTAAAAATTCAACCGAAACGAGACCTCGAATCGATCGCGCAGCGGCGCGGAGATCAGGCCGGCCCGGGTTGTTGCCCCGATCAGGGTGAACGGGGGAAGGTCGATGCGCAGCGATTGGGCGTTCGGCCCTTCTCCGAGGACGATGTCGATCTTGTAGTCCTCCATCGCCGGATAGAGGATCTCCTCCACCGGTCGGCGCAGGCGATGAATTTCATCGATAAAGAAGATGTCCCGCGGTCGCAGATTGGTGAGGATCGCTGCGAGATCACCCGCTTTTTCGATCGCCGGACCGGAGCTGATCCTGATCCCTACTCCCATCTCCGCGGCGATGATTTGGGCGAGGGTCGTCTTCCCTAAACCGGGCGGGCTGTGCAGGAGAACATGGTCGAGCGGCTCATCCCGCTGTTGCGCCGCCTCGACGTAGATGCGCAGCTTTTCCTTCACCGCATCCTGACCGATAAATTCATCCAGGGTGCGCGGACGCAGTGTCTTCAGGGTGACCTCGTCTTCATCAACCTCGGGCCGGACGATCCGTTCCGTTCTCATCTTGTTGGCATTGTACCGGACCGATCAGGTGACGTTCAAACACCGAAAGCTGCTAGAACGCCT
>CAZZJU010000073.1:0-8555 GCA_964654805.1 uncultured Thermotogae bacterium
GCTCAGCTTGGAGCGCTATCCCGGAGAAACGACGATCCTGCCCATGCTTCACGCCCGTTCGACCGGGATCGTGACGGTTTCGTGATCGGTGAAGGAGCGGGAATCTTGATCATGGAAGATGAAGAGCACGCCCGTGCCCGTGGGGCGCGGATCTACGCTGAACTCGCTGGGTTTGGGATGAGCGACGATGCCTATCACATCACCGCCCCGTCTCCTGATGGGGCTGGAGCAGCGACCGCGATCAGGATGGCGCTCAACCGCGCTGGAGTCGGACCGGATGACATCGATTATATAAACGCACATGGTACCTCAACGATGCTCAACGACCGCTCGGAGACAGCAGCGATCAAGCTCGCTCTGGGAGAGGCAGCGCATCGCGTGAAGATAAACTCCACAAAGTCTCAGATCGGTCACCTCCTCGGCGCGGCCGGGGCGGTGGAAGCGATCGCTACTCTTCTTGCGATGGAGAACGGGCTTATTCCAGCCACCATCAATTACGAAAACCCGGACCCTGAATGCGATCTAGATTACACCCCGTCTCCGACGGAGAAAGAGATCGAAGTTGCTCTGAGCGAGTCGTTCGGCTTCGGAGGGCAGAACGCAGCGTTGCTCTTCCGCCGGATCTGAGACAAATTCCTTCTCGATTTTTCATTTATCGAACTATCATTGTCTGATTTTATTTCCTGATGGCATGCCGCTTTCTGCTTGACAATTTGCCATATAAGTAGAAAAATCCCTCACCGATAAAGGAGGGTAATTATGCTCGATTTTCGCAACCGGTTTGTGTTCGCTCCGATAAAAACGGGATATTCCACCGGTGATGGGAAGGTTACTGAACGTCACCTTTCCTTCTATGAGCGGCGTAGCCGCCATGTGGGAGCGGTGATTCCGGAGCCGCTCTACCTGAAGCCAAACCTACGGGAGATTCCGATGCAGATTGGGATCGATTCAGACGACAAGGTTTTCGGACTGCGCGCTCTCACCAGAGCGATCCACTCCGGTGGGGCGGCAGCAATCGCGCACCTGAACCATCCTGGGAGGATGGCGAGCCCGAAGATCCCGGGTAATGAGTTCATCTCTTCGACTGACCGGCCGTGCGAGAACGGTGGGGCGCCCCCGCGCCGGATGGACGAAACAGATATGGAGGATGTTCGCTCACTGTTTGTGTCTGCGGCAGTACGGGCCGAGGAAGCTGGGTTCGACGCGCTCGAACTCCAGTTCGGCCACGGCTACCTTTTTGCCCAGTTTCTCTCTCCGGCGGTGAATGATCGGACGGATCGATACGGCGGTAACTGGGAGAACCGTCTTAGGTTCCCTATCTCTGTCCTGCGGGCAGTGCACGAGGCTGTCGGAATCCCGATAATTGCCAGATTGAGCGGGGATGAAATGATCCCGGACGGTCTCAAGGTCGAGGACGCGATTTCTCTCGCCTCTGTTCTCAAGGAAGAGGGAGTTGTGGCGGTGCACATCTCCGCTGGCACGATCTGCTCCACCCCGCCGTGGTTCTTCCAGCACATGTTCGTTCCGGAGGGGAAGACCTGGGAACTCGCGGCCGCGGTCAAGTCAGCAGTCAATCTCCCCGTGATCTTCGTCGGACGGATAAACAGCAGGGAGAAGGTCGACAAGTTGCTGAACGAATACGGCGCGGATTACTTAGCGATCGGCCGCGGGCTCATCGCCGATCCGGACTTCGTCGGAAAGTACCTGCACAAGCTCCCGGGCGGAATCCGTCCCTGCCTTTCCTGCGCTGAGGGGTGTCTCGGTGGAGTAAAGAAGGGAAGCGGGCTTGGGTGCGTGGTCAACCCAACGGTCGGATGTGAGCTGCGGACCGTCGACCGGGCGGACGAGGAGAGGCACTACGCAATCGTCGGCGGAGGGCTAGCTGGTATGGAGTGTGCGATCACCCTGCGTGCTCGCGGACACCGGGTGACCCTGTACGAGCGGGATCGGTTAGGCGGTCAGTTCAACCTTGCTTCGCTCCCCCCGCGGAAGGAGTCGCTGCAACGCCTCATTGCCTACTACGTCTCCGAGCTAGCGGGATGTGCAGTGGAGGTGAAGCAGCGCGAGCCGAGCGAGGAGGAACTCTCGTCGGGTGGCTACAACGGGGTAATCCTCGCTACCGGCGCGGTCCCAGCGGTCCCTCCAATTGCGGGGCTGAAGGAGTACTACTGGGCCGAGATCCTTGAGGAGGACAACCTTCCGAAGGGCAAGAAAGTCCTCGTGATCGGAGGCGGGCTGATCGGGGTCGAGGTAGCGAGCAAACTCGTCAACGCAGGAAACCACGTAATTATTGTAGAGATGCTCAGCGAGATCGCGCGGGGGATGGAAGCGATCGAAAAGGCCCTCACCCTGAAGTCCCTTGCCGAGGCAGGGGTTGAAATCCACCTTCGCACGCGCGTCACCCGGGTCGACGGAAGTGAAGTTCATCTGGAGGGTGATAAGACCGGAACTATTACCGGGATTGATCACATTGTGCTCGCAGCTGGGATGCGGAGTTACAACCCTCTCGAGGAGAAGTTGATTGGCAAAGTTCCGGTGTACGTGATCGGCGACGCGTGCAAAGTCGGAAAGGCGCAGGACGCAATCAGGAGCGCTTACGAACTCGCACGCACCTTGTGAATCAGAACTGGGTGATGAACCGCAGGTCGTTCTGGAGGAAGACGCGGATGTCGTCGATCTTGTAACGGAGCATCGCCATTCGCTCGATCCCGAGGCCGAAGGCGAACCCGGTCACCTTTTCCGGATCGTACCCGACTTCGGTCAACACGGCCGGATCGACCATCCCCGCTCCCATGATCTCGAGCCACTCAGTCGCTCCGGGAGCGCGCATGTGCACCTGCACCGACGGCTCGGTAAACGGGAAGAAATCGCCCGACATGCGCATCTCGTATCCTTCCCCGAAGAACTCGTGCACGAAGTACTCGATCACGTACTTCAAATTGGCGAGCGATAATCCTTCCTCAACCCACAAGAGTTCCACTTGGTGGAAGACCGGGGAGTGCGTCGCGTCCTGGGTATCGCGCCGGTAACAGCGGCCGGGACAGATGATCCGCACCGGCGGTTCGGTCTCCTTCATCACCCTGATCTGCACCGGCGAGGTGTGCGGGCGCAGAAGCCTTGTATCATCGATGTAGAACGTGTCCCACTCGTCACGCGCCGGATGGTTCGCTGGGATGTTCAGCGCCTCGAACGCGTGATACTCGGTTTCGATCTCAGGACCAGAGGCGATATCAAACCCCATGCGCAGGAATATATCTTCGATTTCCCGCTGCACCTGAGTAAGGAGATGAAGATGTCCGAGGGGGTGATAAATCCCGGGAAGGGTAAGGTCCACTCGCTCCTTTACCATCTGCTCCCCGAGGGAGGCTTCCTTGAGTGCTTTCTCCTTGGTGGTGTAAAGCTCGTTCGCCCGCGCTTTGAGCTCGTTTAAGAGCTTTCCTGCCGCGGCACGGTCCTGCTGTGGAAGCGTTCCCAACGTTTTGAACAGCGTGGCAATCTTGCCTTTACGTCCCAGGTATTCGATGCGGAATGCCTCAAGCTCCTCTGCGGTGGAGAGGGCGGATGCATCTTTCTCCATCGCTTCGGAGATGGAAGCGATTTTCTCCTTCAGTTCATCGATCGTCGCCATAGCGAGGATTTTAGCGACTGACCTGGCGATTGACAAGCGGGTTTCCCTCCGTATCATCGAGATAGTTCACCGAAAGGAGACGAAATGACCGATTATGCAACCCGGCGGGAGGCGCTCCTTTCCCGCATCGATGCCGACGGCTTTCTGGTATTCAATCTCGAGGGGAGCGATTGGGTGAGTATGTATTACCTCACCGGGTTCACCGGCGAGGGAGGATTGCTCGTCACCGCGGATGAAACGCTGTTGATAACCGATTCCCGCTACACCGAGCAGGCGGAGCGGGAAGTTCCGGACCTACCGCTCCACCAGGTGCAGAAGACTTACGAGGAGGAAGTGGCGGAGGGGATCAAAAAACTAGGGATTAAGCGGCTTTCCCTGTCTGCGCGGCGGACGAGTCACTATATGGTGACCCGGCTGGGCGAACTCGTCGAGGTGGAGATCGTTCCGAAAGAGGATCCGGTGGGGGAGCTGCGGCGGATCAAGGACGCGGACGAGATCGAACGCATCCGCGAAGCGACGCGGGTGACTGAGGAATCTCTTTCTACGCTCCTGAAGGAAGTCAAGATTGGGATGACCGAGCGTGAGCTCGCGCTTCGGCTGGAGTGGCTCATGCGCACCCGCGGAGCGGAGAAGGTCTCGTTCGATTTAATCATCGCTGCCGGGGAGAACAGCTCTCTTCCGCACTATCAGCCGGGCGACCGAAAACTACGAGAAGGAGATCTCCTCTTGTGCGACATTGGTGCGCGGGTAGACCATTACTGCTCTGACATGACACGTGTGTTTTCGATTGGCAAACCGGCTGGTAAGGCGGAGGAGATCTACGACCTCGTCCTGCGCGCCAACCGCGCCGGAGTGGCGGCCCTCAGAGCAGGGGTCACCGGTGTTGACGTTGACGCCGCGGCGCGGAAGGTGATCGCTGATGCCGGTCACAAGGAGCACTTTGGTCACGGGCTCGGCCATGGGGTTGGGCTCGAGGTGCACGAGGGACCGCGTCTCTCCCCGCTCAGCAAGGACACACTGGAGCCGGGGATGGTGGTGACGGTCGAGCCGGGGGTGTATCTTCCCGGGTTCGGCGGGGTGCGGATTGAGGATCTGCTAGTCGTTACGGAGGACGGATGCGAGTCGATCACGCGCTTCCCTCGCGATCGATTGGAGATGGTGGGATGAAACTGCGTAAATTCCTGCTCATCCTTTTAGTCATTCCCCTCGGTGGATGCACTCTCTTTAACGGTGGGCCGGTTGCTAGGTTCGAGGTCTCACCTCCAGTGATCTACGCTGGAGATACCGTGTGGTTCGATGGGTCGACCTCATATTCAGATAAGGCGATTATATCTTATGGTTGGAGCTTTTCCGATGGTGGAAGTGCATTCGGCGAGAAGGTAAGCCATGCTTTTTCCGCTCCCGGGCACTACACGGTGACGCTCTCTGTCACCGATGCGGGCGGCGGACATGCAACTGTGAGCAAACAGGTCACCGTGTATATGCACAGCGGTACTGAAATATTTTCCGAGGACTTCTCAGATGGAGAGGATGCCCTTTCGCGTTGGCCGCTTGACCCGGCATGGGCGAGTGAAGGGGAAGGGTGGATCGAGAACGTCCAGGGGTCGCATGGGTTTGTGTTGCACATAAAGAGCGGAATCGACCGTTGGCATCGTCGTTATGCCAAGCTTGCTCTCCCGCCATTGCGTAGCGGGCAGAAGATCGTGTTCTCAATCGCGGTAAAGACAGCACAGAATCAAGATGCACACGGCTTTTTCATCTTTCCTGCGAGAAAGGCGCTCGATACCGTAGCTGGTTCTCTTCCCTATTTCCGCTACTCAAGTGAAGAAGGCGGGTCACTTTTGTGCGAGCCATCCGCGAGTGGCAACGTAATCCCTCATGTCCTTCAGTTCACTCCCAAGGTTTACCTCTGGTACACCTACAAGTTCGTTTTTTCCGATTCAGGGTATGAGTTTTATGTAAACAACAATATATACTCCAAGGGTAACTTATCAGTATCTCTTGCTGATGGAGGAGACTGGCTCATCATCCTTGGGGATGAGAGCAAAATTGAGGCGTGCGATACCTACTACGACGATATAAAAGTGTGGGTCGAAGAATGAAAAAGGCCCGTCCCTGGTAGCAGGACGGGCCTTTTGATGAGGGATCAGCTGCCCACGGCCTGAAGTTTCAGCTCGAGAATGTGAATGATTTTGTTCGCCCGAATAATGAGTTCTCCCTCCCGAGCGAGCATGGGACGCTCACTGGCAAATCCAGTCTGTGGCTGCATCAGGCGGAACCCTTCGTTTCTCTCGCTCCACGGGGAAGTTCCGAACCGGTCCATCGGCCGGGCGCCAGTAAAGCCCTGCCGCGGCGAAAACCCCTGCGGTTTTCCCATCCAACCGTTTTCCGACATGATTCCCATGCGGGGTGTCGGGGACATAAGCGCTTCGCGCAGGAGTTCACCCTGTCTTATAGTGAGGGAGTCCTTCAGAGAGTCCAGAGCTTTCTGAGCTTGCTCGTGGACGCTATTCATTGCCTCCCGGATCTTAGTCCGATAGTTTTGAATTAGGGTATTAAGTGCATTTTCATCTCCCTGGAATTTTATTAAATCTTGTCGAAATGAAGTGGTAATGTCTTTCAACCCGTTCGCTTGTTCAACCACACGCGCAAGCGCATCGTGCAGTGCCTGCATCTGGTCTGTGGATAGGTTCATGCGGTCGATCAGTATGATAAGATCGATATCCCCTGCTTGACCCGCTAATTTGTCTCCCCATATGGGCCCTGTTGCCTGAGCACTGAGCGGCATTGCCACGAGTAACCCAAGTAGCAACGCTACAGTTCCTGAAATAACCGTCTTTTTCATCGTTACCTCCTATGAAGATGGTGATCACATTGATCAGGCTACTGATTAGTGGTGAATAGGTAGTGGTAAGGATGTGAGGATTTGGTGAACTGGTCACCTCGACAACCGTATTGCGATCGGCTATACATAGTGCTATGAAGAAGGTCACGATCTACACCGACGGGGCGTGTAGCGGTAATCCTGGCCCGGGCGGATGGGGGGCGGTGCTGATTCACGGAACGGAGCGGCGGGAGCTCTCCGGCGGTGAGGCACGTACCACCAACAACCGGATGGAGCTCACCGCGGCGATCGAGGCACTGCGTGCACTGCGAGAACCGTGCGAGGTTGATCTGTACACCGACTCGATCTATCTCAAGAACGGAATCACTGAATGGCTTCCCAATTGGAAACGCAATAACTGGAAACGCCGCAGTGGGAGGCGGTTCCTCCCGGTGAAGAACGAGGACTTGTGGCGGACCCTCGACCGTCTTGTCACGAAACACCGGGTCAGATTCCACTGGGTGGAAGGGCACGCCGGAGACGAGGAGAACGAACGCTGTGATCAGCTCGCGCGGGCAGCGATCCCAAATGGAGGAAGAGATGGCTAACGTCTATGTTACCTGTCGGGTGTTTACGGAAGAAATAGAGCGGTTGCGGATAGCGGGGCACACGGTCGTGATGCGTGATGCCCCTGGTCCGATTGAACCGGACGAACTGTTAGAAAATGTCGGAGAAGCTGATGCCCTCATGTGCTTGCTTTCGGATCGGATCGATTCCGAGGTGATCGACCGCGGGAAGCGGCTGCGGATCATCGCCAACCTCGGGGTTGGCTACGACAATATTGATGTCGCCACTGCGCGAGAGCATGGGATCGTTGTTACCAATACCCCCGGTGCGCTCACCGAGACGACGGCTGACCTGGCGTTCGCGCTCCTCCTTTCCGCTGCCCGCCGGATCGTCGAAGCCGATGCGTACACACGAGCCGGAAAATTCCGCGGCTGGGAGCTAATGCAGCCTCATCTCGGGCTCGATGTGTACGGCAAGACGCTTGGGATTGTAGGGATGGGCAGGATCGGGACCGCGGTCGCCCGGCGCGGGCATCTCGGCTTTGGGATGCCGGTGCTCTACCACAACCGCCACCGGAACGAACTCGCGGAGCGGGAGCTCGATGCGCGGTGGGTTCCGTTTGAGACGCTGTTGGCCGAGAGCGATTTCGTCTGCGTGCATACCCCACTTACCCCCGACACCCGGCACCTGTTCGACCGGGACGCGTTCCGGCGGATGAAGCGTACCGCGATCCTGGTAAACGTGGCGCGCGGCCCGGTAGTCGATGAAGAAGCGCTTGTATGGGCGCTGGAAACGGGCGAAATCGCCGGGGCGGGGATCGACGTGTACGAGCGCGAACCAAAGGTCCATCCCGGTCTTGTCAAGCTGCGGGAGAGGGTCGTCCTCACCCCGCACATCGGGAGCGCGAGCGAGGAGACGCGGCGGGCTCTCGCCCGAATCGCGGTGGACAACGTCCTTGCAGTCCTCGCTGGGAAACCTCCACTCACCCCGGTCAGCTGAAGCAGCCGAGCTGACAGGCGGTGATCTCTTACCGCGGCGACTGCCCCTAGAGGACATTTGCGCTATTCTAAGCACAACGATATAAAATACTTGACAGTGGGGGGTAAGTGCTATAATTCAATTTAGGTGAGGAGTCATGAAACAAGTTGGGCTAGTAGTAGCTATTGTGTTCTGCCTTTTCGCTTTAAGCCCGAGCGCGTTTTCCCAAGGGGATTCATCAGCTTCTCAACAAAAATATCCCACAAGTTTCAAAACACTGAATGGTAGTGTAATCTCGGTAGAGGAATTCACACAGGGCCGTTGGGCGCTGGGTTTTATAGTGTCTCCAGGGTGTCCCGCTTGCGAGAAAGTGGTCGAATGGTTCGAGCAAGCGGCCCAAGCGTTCCCCGAGATCAAGTTTCTTCTCATCGCCCCAGAGACGACACCCGAATTAAGAGAGCTGGTGAAAACCCGCGCACCAGAGATCTCGGTCCTACTTGACCAAGGCGGTGTCTTGGGAATAGAACTCAACGTTAAGTAGGCGCCTACTTTAATCCT
>CAZZJU010000074.1:0-8398 GCA_964654805.1 uncultured Thermotogae bacterium
GGGATGGGCACAGCCGGTGATGAGCACAGGACCGTCATCCCCCGCAACGATCAGTGCCTGTTCCACGATCTCCTGGCCCAGTTCTCCGGTGGAGAGGAACCCGTCCGTAAACTCGATCGGTTCGCTCACCGGAAGCGGAACCGCCTTCGCGTCCTCGATTCGGTCGCGGAATCCGGCGGCAAACGACGCGGGATAGACCACGGTGAGACCAGTGTGCAGCGCGGACGACACCGCGCCGATGTGGTCGCAGTGCTCATGGGAGAAGAACAGGAAGTCCGTCTTCTTCAGGTCGACCCCGAGCGCGGCGGCGTTGTGCTCAAGCACGATCTTGTCCCCGCCGGTGTCGAACAGAAGCCTATGCCCGTCCACCTCGATCAAAGCGGAGAATCCCCACCCCGGATAGAGGTCGTCCCGGGCAGTGCGGTTGTCGTAGATGATCGTGACCTCACCCATTTAAACCTCCTTGGTTACGTAGTAGAGCTTGCCTCCCTGCATGCGACGTTCGATCTTCCCCGCCTCTCCGAGCCGTGCCAGGTACTTTCCCACCTCCGCCGGGTTGATCCCAAGGGAGTCCGATAGGTCGACCGTGGTGCACGGGCGCACCGCGAGCATGCGCAGGATTTCGCCCGAGATCTCTTCCTCGCGCAGGAGCTTCGACCGCGACGGAGTGCGCTTTGGCACGACGAGGATTGGGATTCCAGGGAGCGCCCGCTCCATGCGGGCGCGGATCTCCTCCAACCTTCCCTCGGGCACGGGGTCAACCGGTTCCTCCGGCGGACGGACGCAGGTGTTGAGATTCACCTCATGCGGGCGGATCATCCTGACCTTTTCGATAATCGCGGCGATCGCCGCGTCCGTCGCGTTCGAACCGCGCACCTCCGACTGGACGAGCATCACCTCAAGCCAGATCGGCACCCGGCGCGCCAACCGGGCGATCGCGCCCGCGATCTCCTCTATCTCAAACCCGGGTGCCGGCCGGTTTATCCGCAGGAACGTGTCCTGTTCCCCGGCATCGAGCGACGGCAGGACAAGGTCAAACGCCGCTGCGGCGTCGAAGACCTCCGCCCGGGTGAGGAGCGACGAGTTGGTGATGAGGGCGATGGGGATGTCGGTGAACCTGCGGATCATCTTAACCGCTTCTCCGAGCCCGGGATTAAGGGTCGGCTCGCCCGAACCGGAGAAGGTAATGTAATCGACGTGTGCACGTTTTTTCAGCGCTTCTTCCACCGCGGTTGCAATATCGCCCGGCCGGGGGAACGGCTCGGTCACCTCTTCCGGACCATGGACCACGTACCGCTTTTTGCCAAGCTGGCAGTACACACAGTCGAACGTGCAGGTGAGCCGCGGAACCGGATCGACCCCGAGCGACATCCCCAACCGGCGTGACGGGACCGGCCCGTAGACGATCGCCATCGTCCGTTTCCTTTACAGGTCGATCACTCGCGGAGTCATCGTTTCGGTATCCAGGATCACCACGGTCGCCCGGCCGGTGAGCCAGCCGCACGCCTCGCCCGGGTTGATGACAACGGTTTCCCCTTCGCGAATATCGATCTCGTGTGTGTGACCGTAAATCACGAGGTCGTAGTCACCGCTCTTCACCAGGGAGTCGATGAACTTCGGCTCGTGCATCACCACACCCTTCTTTCCTCCGAACTCAAACTCGTGATAGTCGGGGTAGATCCTGCCGATCTTCTCAAACCGCTTTGTGAGGTAGAGGAGCTCCCCGTCGTTGTTCCCGAACACGCCGATGAACGGGGCATTGAGCTTCGCGAACTCGTTTGCGGTGATTGGGGAGATGAAGTCCCCGGCGTGGACCACCAGGTCGACCCCTTCGGAATTGAACAGCTCCACCGCCCGCGCGACCATCGGCATGTTGTCGTGCGTATCCGAGATGATCCCCAGCTTCATCATTTCACCTCCTTGAGCAGGCCATCGACATTTTCCGCGATCCGGAAGAACGCCTGTGATATCATCGCCTCGGGATCGGAAAGTACGATCGGTTCTCCGGAATCTCCTCCGACACGGGCTTTCAAGTCGATCGGGACCTCACCGAGGAACTCCAGGTCAAGCTCGGCAGCGACGCGCGCTCCTCCGCCCTTCCCAAACAGCTCGATCCTCCCGCCGCAGTGGGGGCAGATGAGCCCGGACATGTTTTCCACCACTCCGATCGCTGGCACCTCCATCTTCTTGGCCATGTTCGCCGCCCGACGGGCGTCGATCAGCGAGACCTCCTGCGGGGTGGTGACCACAATCGCCAATTGCGGAGCCGTGCGCTGGGTGATCGTGAGGACCTCGTCCCCGGTCCCTGGCGGCAGGTCGCCGATCAGAACGTCGAGTGCGCCCCAGTTCACTTCCCCGAGGAGCTGATCGATCGCCTTGGACCGGAGCGGACCACGCCAGATGATCGGCGTTCCCGGCGGGATCATCGAGGCAAGGGAGACGAACTTCACCCCCTCTCGTTCGTGGGGGACAATCCTCCCTCCCTCCGCCCGCGCCTCTCCGGAAAGTCCGACCATCTGAGGAACGTTCGGACCGGTGATGTCGGCGTCGAGGAGCCCGACCTTCTTACCCCGTTTGGAAAGCGCATAGGCGAGGTTCACCGCCACGGTCGTCTTTCCCACTCCGCCCTTGCCGCTGAACACAACGATCCGATGTTTAACCTGACTCAGTGCTTCCTTTATCTGCCGCTCGGCCTCAGATGCGGGCGGAGGAGTCATCTTCACACTCATCTTTCCTTCCTTTCTCCAAAAATCGCGCTTCCGATGCGAACCATGTTCGCCCCTTCCTCAATCGCTATCTTGTAGGTGTTGCTCATTCCCATCGAGAGATACCGCATCTCGACATTGTCCAATCCACGCGCAGCGAGTTCATCGAACAATCGCTTTGTCTCCTGAAAGTACGGCCGCGCCTCCTCCGGATCGCCGGTGCGCGGTCCCATCGTCATCAGACCTTGCACTTTGACGTGTTCGAGCTCGGCAAGCCCGCGCACTAGGTCCTCCGCATCTTCAGGAAGGACGCCCGCCTTCTGCGGCTCCCGTCCGGAGTTGATCTCCACCAAAACCGGCATGACCCTACCCAGTTTTGCGCACTCCCGGTCGATCCGGGCTCCAAGCTCGAGTGAATCGACTGTCTCGATCATGTCGAACAGTGCAACCGCTCTCTTCACCTTGTTCTTCTGCAGATGCCCGATGAAGTGCCACTCCGCAATCCGCCCAAGAACGGAGAACACGGACTCAGCTTCCTGCACGTAGTTCTCCCCGATTATTTTCACCCCAGCGTCAACCGCACGGCGGATCTCATCCGGCGTTCTTGTCTTCGCCGCCGCGACAAGGGCCACCCTGGAAGGAAGCTCAGCGAGGATCCGCTTTACGTTCTCCTCAATCATCAGCACCGCTCCACTTAAGCACGACGCTACCGATCTCAGCTCCGGCATCCCGCGCGATCACCGGACACTTCACCTTGAACAGGAAGAATATCGAACCATCGACATCGGACAGTCCCTCATAGTTCCCCTGCCCCTTGGAGATGACGAAAGACGCTTTTCTGAACGCGGAAATGAACTCGGGAGACGCGTCACTGAACACTATCCCAGGAGCATCGGATCCGGTGGTGATCACCTCAGCCAGCTTGTCGATGCCGACATAGAAAGCGTCCTCCAATGTCACGTCATTGAGCGTCGGGCTTCCCCGCGTGACGAACGTGACCGACTTCCCGCGGGAGGCGAGGATCTCGATCAGGATTTTGTCGCACACGATCTCTCCGGCGTTGTCGCCGATGTAGAGAATTCGATCCGCATCTTGCAACTTTTCCGTGAACACACGGTAGGCGCCCTCATCGATAGGAGCCGCTAATGCATCATTGACGAACCCAACGGAATCAAAGTTAATCTTAACTTTGGGCCCGAAATCGATGATATTTCCCGCACCGGCGATCTTGATAGCCGCGAGGAGGGGATCGGCCGCGCGCTCCACTCGTGCCTTAAGCCCCGGATAGAGGGAAACCCCAATGTCGTTAGATTTTTTCTTCACTGCACGGTATGGATCAGCAACACCGGTAATCTCCCGCACTGTGCGATGTACCTTCTGTCCAATCTCGACCGGAGTCGCGTCCAACGGCACGGCCGGCAGGACTCGAGCCACCCGATCGAGGACTTCGCGTTGCACGCTGAGATCGTCGGTAGCCATCCGCGCCGCATCAAGCGCCTGGCGCATGAAACATGGAAAACAGTCGAGGTAAACCTTCATCGCTCCACCAATGATACGCCCTTCCGACAAAAAGCTCTAAGCGTCACGCCGGGGTTCTCCCCGGCGCGATCGCATTAAAACAGCATAGCTCTTATTCCCGAATCATGTTCGTCCCGCACTTGGGGCACTTAATCTCATAGCAGGGTACCCCGGCGCGGTGCGGGACCCGTTCGCCGCAGCTCGGGCAGACGCAGTAGCCGGACGGTCCGGCACCGGCGCGGTTCCCTTCCATCCGCCCGCGCCCCATGCCACCGCGGCCGCGGCCCATTCCCGTCCCTGGACCGGCTCCCGCCGGCCCTGTTCCGTCTCCTCTCGGCATGATAACCTCCTTTCTCTACAATCGTTGATAGATCTTCTTCGTCGCGCCTTTGAACCGCTGTGTCCCGCCCGCTTGGCTCACGATCGCCAGGACCTTCTCCGGATCGGTGACGAGCGTCCCGAACAGGTGCTTAACCCCGTACTCGCCCAGTATCGGAGACATCGGGGTCGTCGGGCCGATGAGCGCCACCTCTCCCTCCGTCAATTCGAGCAGGTGATCGAGCGTACCGTTAATGAGCGCAATCGCGGTCAGGATCACCACGTCGCACTTCGGAAGGAGTCGTTCCGCCGCCCAATCGGGAAGGACGTCCGGAGCAAGCGGCCGCCGTTCGAACACGTAGAGCTCCTTAGCCCGGTGCTCGAGCGCGGGGATGAACGGCTCGAACCGTCCGATCATCCCCACCGTCGCCCCGTCGACCGGAAGGACATCAAGCGGGTTCGGACTGGGCCCGCCTCCCCGGTTCATCACCGCGTTGAGCGCCGCCACTCCCACAGACGCAGCAACCGGATCAGGGACAAGCGCGTACCCCGCCACTTCGGATGCCCCCTTCCCAATCAGCTCCCCGGCCTGATCAAGGTAGGTGCAACAGGAGTTCGTCCCGTCGGTCACTGTGCCGGCAAGACCACAGGACCCGTCGTCGAGCAGCACGGCGGTATAGCCGAGGCCAATGCGCACGTCAGCGATCCGTCTGCGCGCAAGTTCCTCCTGTGCCGCAGCAAGCAGCCGGTCGATGATCATCCGCTTACCTCCATGAACCGGGCGAAAATCTCCCGCATCGCCTTCCCCGCCGCGCTCTCCGGGTCCTCAACCGCGCTTTTGCCCGCGATCATCATTCCCGGGACTTTGGGATCGTAAGGGATGCGTCCGAGGACGAAAAGCTCCTCCTTCTGTGCGAACTCCTCGATCTGCGCGCTTATCTCCTCGTTCAGATCGAACTTGTTGATCACGAGGTACGCCGAAATCCGGAAGTGGCGCACCACCTTCAGGATCCGCTCGAGGTCGTGCAACCCGGATAGGCTAGGCTCGGTGACAAGGATCACCGCATTTGCCCCGCTCACCGAGGCGATTACCGGACAGCCGATCCCCGGAGAGCCATCGATCAGAAGCCTCTCCGCCTTGACATCCTTGACCAGGGCGTACGCCTTCTGTTTGACCAGGGTCACGAGTTTGCCGGACGTCTCTTCACCGGGATAGAGCTCGGCACTCGCCAGTGGCCCGAGGCGCGTGCTGGCGGTGTACCATTTGCCGGAGATCCGGGGCGAAAGGGTGATCGCGTCGGTTGGACATACGTAGACGCATGCCCCGCACCCCTCACACAGGAAGGGATCGATATTGAACCCCTCATCGATCGCCCGGAACCGGCACACCCGGCGGCACTCTCCGCAGTCGATGCACTTGGAATCGTCCTTGACTGCCTCTTTCGACCCCTGAAACTCGCCTTCGGCTTCGATCTCTGGATCGAGGAGCAGATGGAGGTTCGCTGCGTCAACATCGCAATCGGAGAGGACCTTGTCCTTCATCAGGTAGGCGAACGCCCCGGCGAGCGAGGTCTTTCCGGTTCCACCCTTGCCGGACAGGAACAATACGCTCTTCATTCCATACCTCCTTTCCGCACGAGTTCCGTCGTTACCGTTTCGTGCAGGGAGCGGAACTTATCCTTCCACTCCGGCAGGGCGTCGACGAGCGGGACCCCCTGAGAATAGAGTCGGGCGATCTCCCGGTCGAACGGGATCCGCATCACGATCGGGATCCCCTCATCCGCACAGTAGCGCTCGACCCGATCGTCTCCGATTCCGTCGCGGTTGATGACCACACCGATTGGCACTTCCACCGACCGCGCCACCCCGACCGCTGCCTTGAGGTCGTGCAGGCCGAACGGGGTCGGTTCGGTGACGAGCAGGGCGACGTCCGCTCCTTGGATGGCGGCGATCGTGGGACAGCCGGTCCCGGGTGGAGCGTCGAGGATCGCAAGGCTATCAGGGTCGATCCCCTCTTTGAGCTCGTGGATGAGCGGAGTGGCCATCGCCTCGCCCAGGTTGAGCAATCCACGCGAGAACGGAAATCCACGCGCCATGCCGTATTCGAGCACCCCGAGCTCGTGCGGGACTTCGGTAATCGCCCCGACCGGGCAGACCATCCTGCACAGCCCGCATCCGTGGCACAGCTCGTCGTACACGATCACCTTCTTCCCAATAACGGCGATCGCGTTGAACTCACACGCCTTGGCACACTCCCCGCAGTAGGTGCACTTGGCCTCGTCCACCCGCGGGAGGAGCTTTTCCACTGATTTCGTCCGCTCGATGCGCGGCTTCAGGAATATGTGGGCGTTCGGTTCCTCGACGTCGCAGTCGAGGAACTGCACCGGATGATCATCGGAGAGAGCGAGGGCGAGGTTGGTCGCCACCGTCGTCTTGCCGGTGCCGCCTTTTCCGCTCGCGATTGTGATCCTCATCCCCCGTGCCCCCTTCCACTCGGACCGTCAGCGCGGGAGAGCTTCCCCGCTTTGTAATCGGCGATCGCTTCCGCGACGGTTCCCTGCGCCCCGACGTAGATCTCCACTCCGGCGGCGGCCAGGCCCTGATGGGCGTTCGGACCGACGCTTCCAGTGATCACTGCTTTGGCGCCGTTTCCCGCGACGATCTGCGCCGCCTGGACACCGGCTCCGTGCGCACCGGGACTGTTCGCCACCGCATCCAAGGCCTCGGTTTCCGTATCGTAGAACAGAAAGTACGCCGCGCGGCCGAAATGAGGATCAACCGGATCGTTCAGCCCGGTTCCTTTCGCCGTGATACAGATCTTCATCCGTTCTCCTTCTCCAACCGATCAAGCCGCGCGCTGATTTCATCGAGCTTGCGTGTCAGCGCCCGCAGTTCGTCGGCCAGGCCGCTTGCCTCGGGAGCAGGTCCCACCGGAGGGGGCGGCGGCGGAGCCATCATTCCCATACCGCGCCCCATCCCCATGCCGCGGCCCATCCCCATACCGCGGCCCATGAACGCGCCTGCGGCGGGAGCGGGGGTCGGAGAAAGACGGCCGGCGGCGAGCTCGAGCGCTTTAGCCTCTACCGTCCCCTGCGCCTGCACCATCTGCACCCCTCCTTGGGAGAGGATGTTCGACGCGTTCGGGCCGAAGGAACCGGCAAGGACCGCCTGCGCTCCCTGGTTTATCACGAGCTGCGCCGCCTGAATCCCGGCTCCGCCCATCGCTCCGGCGTAGGGATTCTGGATAACCTCGTGGGATACCACTCTGCCGTCTTCCACATCGACCACGGTGAACGTCGGACACCTCCCGAACACCGGGGAGATCGTGTCGTCCAGTCCGCCGCGGTTCGTCGCTGCGATAATCCTCATTTAATTCCTCCTTAAGTCTGTGGTTGATAGGGATTAGCCGAATAAGCTCCGTAGCCGACCGGCCACCCCGCCGTCCCCGGATAGGCGACCGTGCCAAACCGCCACCATCCCCGCGGAAGCCACGGGAAATTACGGCAGTAGGAATAAGGGTTCCCCGGCCAGGCGTAGCTAGCATAGCCAGTACCCCATCCGAACGCGCCGCGTCCCCGGCCCATGCCGTAGCCGTTTCTGAACCATCCACCGCGTCCACGCATCGCGATCACGCTCCTTTCTCCAGTTCCTCCAGGCGCTTGGCCAAAGTTTCCAGTTGCCGCTCGAGCGCCTCCTTCTGCGCCTTCAGCGACTGCAATTCCTGCTCACGCGAAATCCCTCCGTAGTACGGCCAAACCCCAGCTGTACCAGGATAGCCCATCCAGTTCATGAACTGCCCGAGCTGCCCGGTAGACTGCAGGTACTGCGCCGCCGGAGGCATACCGCCCCAGCCAGGC
>CAZZJU010000075.1:0-8352 GCA_964654805.1 uncultured Thermotogae bacterium
TATCTTTGTATCACGGGGAACATTGCAAAAGCGCATGGGAGCACCGGCGGCACTCACAATTCCATATACACGAGGAGAAGAGTGAAGGAGGTGATGGACGCCCAACATTTCTGCAGCAAATCCGTACACACAAATTAAGCAAGAAGGAGGGGAATATGCATAGAAAAATTCTGTTAGTCGCTGTACTGGCGATCGTTCTGATCGGTTCCTTGGTGGGGGTAGCGACTGCTAAAGAGTACGTACCGGGTACTCCGATTAAGGCTGGTTTCATCTACGTTGGACCGGTCGGTGACTATGGCTGGAGCCACGCTCATGATGTAGCGCGAAAGATAGTGGACAAGGAATTTCCGTGGCTGACCACAGTGTACGTAGAGAGCGTTCCCGAGGGCGACGTCGGTCCAACGATCGACAAACTAGTGAATGACGAACACTGCAACGTAATATTCACCACCAGTTTCGGATTCATGGACGGAACTCTCGCTGCAGCGAAGAAGTATCCGGACGTGATCTTTGCCCATTGTTCTGGGTTTAAACGCGCCCCGAACATGGCTACCTACATGGCCGATTTCTATCAGGTCTACTATCTAAATGGATTGATGGCCGGAGCACTGACCAAAACAAACAAAATCGGTTACGTCGGTGCGTTCCCGATTCCTGAACTGAAACGGCATATTGGCGCGTTCACTATCGGAGTTCGCGAAGTAAATCCGAAGGCCGAAGTGCATGTCCGTTGGATCGAAGAATGGTTCAATCCAGCGGCAGCTAAAGAAGCAACAGAGGCTTTGATCGCTGAGGGCTGTGATGCCTTCGCGTTTACCGAGGATACACCAACCGTTGTTCAGGTAGCCGGTGAGAATGGGTTGATCAGCTTCGCTCACTACTCACCAATGTACAAGTTTAGCCCTAAGTACTGTGTATCCGGACAGCTTGTCCACTGGGAGAAGATTTACGCCGATTTTCTCCAGAAGGTCTATAAGGGCATATATACCGCCCACAACCTCCAGCATGTCGATTACTGGTGGCTCCTCGGCCAGGGCGCGGTGGAAATGGGTGCGGAGCCTGGAATGCCCATCAACCCAGCCTACATCGATAAGTTAAAGTCCATCGTGATCGATCATCCTACCTTCGGGAAAATCAGTGTCTACGATCTGGTCAACACCCGCCTCAACCAGATGGCCGATCCTGGAGTCACATTCGATCCGTATCAGGGGCCGGTGTATGACCGCAAAGGTAACCTTGAAATCCCGAAAGGGATGTGGCCCTCCGTCAATTCCCTTATTACCATGGAATGGGCGGTAAAAGGCATTGTCGGCCCGTGGCCGGGTGAGCCGTAAAAACGACTCGCTTAGGTAATAAAAAATGGGCGGCTGTATAAATTGCAGCCGCCCGTATCTTTTTCCACCCAGATTTACCGCTTTATGAATACCGTTCCTTTATCGGTGAAGGTTTTACTCCCGTCCGTTGCTGTGATCACATAAATATAAGGGCCGTTAGCGAGATTGTCTCCCATAACGGATTTGCCATCCCAAGATATAGATAGCGCATTCTCCTTTTCACCGGTCCACACTATCCGACCAGCCATATCGTAGATCATTACAGTCAACTGGGTGGCAAGGCCGTCTCCTGCATAGGCAAATTCTGTTGTATCGGAGAACGGATTGGGCCCGGCGTAAAACCGTTCTACCGTCAGTTCGCTAGCGACGATTCTAACCGTATCCGAACTGGTGTCCTCCGGATCGGAAGGATCAGTGTAAGTAGCGGTGATAGTATCCCCCACCGCTGCTGTAATTGTGATCGGGCCGGTAATGAACGTACCGGCCGACGCACCAGTAAGCTGAGTGAGGGTGTAAGTCTCTCCATTGATTTCAACAGCGTTCGGAATCGTTCCCGCACCGGCAAGTGATGTATCGATTACGGTAACGTAAATCGCTTCTCCTATCGTGTAGGCATCCACCGGCGTTCCAGATGCATCAGTGAATTCCGTTGTCGATCCCGATGAAACACTCCCTCCGGTTTTCACCTTGATCGAGATCCACGCATTGTCAGAATGGTTCGACGGATCCTGATATGTAGCGATAAGAGTATCTCCTGGCTTGACTCCCAATGTAGGTACGCAGCTGTACTGACTGACAAGATCAATACAGGTTACACTGACGAAATCGCCGGTGTTCACCCCTGTTTCTAATAGGTCAATCGCCGCCCAGCGGCCGTTACGCGGGTTGATAACGTACAACTTGGGGAATTGACCGTTGCCGAATATATTTGTATCCCCCAGCAAATCGTTGACTGGATGTGTTTCTTCGTCCTTAAAACCACAATCAGCGTGGTTAACGTCGTAGTCCCACGGTGCCAATGGGAGGTTCTGCGCACCGTCCCAATAGGCGTCTATGCGCTCACGCCGGTATTGATCTTCGTCCTGATCTGGATCGATCACCTCGACGAACAAACAGTCCGAGTTGAGGTATTCCGATACCCGGTTCCCCTGTCGATCCAGGAAATACATGCGTGCTTTGCCATCATAATCGGCAACCTGAGTATCTCCGATGTGCATAATGGCGAACGAAACATCATTAGCAGTCCGCACATCCTTAATCTGTGGTGGGAACGACGTCGTCGTGTCCATATCCCCGAGCTCCACAAGTGCGGCCTCGTCGTAAATCACATCGTTGTATCGTGCATACACTGCGTCCTCGTTAAACCCTTCCAAAGTCCAGTTGTCCAGTTGAAGGGAATATCCACCGTTCGCGCCGATATCACTCGTTCCAAGCGCCTCCCAAACTGGGCCAAGCTTCATCCCGACGTTCATGAAGAAAGTCGGGGAATTGCTTGAAGTCTCATCGAGCACCAGCCATTCCGAATCGTCGACTTCGTGAGGATCGCACACATGCACGACCACTTTCTCCGGGCAGCAGGCGTCCGTGTTGGCATCGGAATCGATCACCTGAATATAAACTGGATCCCTCCCCAACCAAAACTCGGACGCTTTGCTCCTCTCGCTGTCAGTGAACGCGGTGATACTGTTCGCTTTCGCCCCGATATAGGCAACGGCAAGTCCAAAGTCGTCCTGGTCGTTCGGATCATTATAATAAGCAACCAATTCGTCATGGACATTGAGGCGTTTAAACCCAAGATCGCGCAATATGTTGTTCAACTTCAGCTTAAATATCCCTGTATTGGGACCGGTCTCTTGTGCATAAAACATGACCCTGGTGATCCCCGAGTTACTCGCGGTGGCAAACCAAGTGACGTTACCATCTGACTCCGTCGGATATTCGATATAATACGTGCCCGTCTCATTTGGTTGATCACTGCCGTCAGCAGCAAGATCGATAAATACCCCGCTGTCGTAAATGCTGTACCACTCGATTGGTCCCGGACCGACGGTACCACTGATGTCCTCCACACCGCCATAGCGCTTGAGCATGCAGAAATTGGTCGCGCTGTGATCCTTGATTGGATTCCAGGATCCCGGGTTCACTATTACGAATACGGGCACATACTCAACTGCGTTGCAATTTAGGTTTTCATCCGAATCTATCACTGTCACAGTAGCCGCTTCTCTGGCATCGGGATAGACTGTCTTGTCCCATTCAATTTTAGAGACCGTGTCCACTATTTTCCCCTGCGTGATCGCAACATCGCCCGGATCGTTCTGATCAACATAAAAACCGACGATGGTGTCCATATTTTCGAATCGGCCGAGCACGTAGTCGCTTCCAGCGGTTCCACTCGTGTCCCCCGGTAGATAAGCAGAACCCGGTGGTAAGCCTTTATCTGTACTGAGATTGGTCACCGCTTTCACAAAATCATGCTTGACGTCGACCCAAACACGATCATCACCCACACCATCGTTATCTCCATCAGCGTACAGGTATCCTCCCCACTCGAAGTCAGTGGGCTCCACCCCTTGAGTCGCATCCTTATACGGTCCGGTGATGTGAGCACCGTTGCGTCCGTCTCCGGTGTAGCCAACGCGTGTACCGATCTGAAACGGACGACTGCTCACGAATACACCGGTACTGGAGCCAGTTTCCTCGAGATAATCAGCCCCAAGCCAGCCAGCGGTGGAACCAGGATAATGTCCCTTGTACGGGGTGTATCCATCTTCACCAAACTTCTTTCCGTTGGCATCACCGTTCTCGTCCTTATAGCTTTTCCATACAATGTGCGCCCCGGTCTTGACATCCATGACCTTCACGTCTGTCCAGACCTTATCACGCACATTGCAATCGATATCCTCGTCCGAATCAACCACGCAAATCCATACCTGCTCGCCTTCATGCACACTCGTAATCTTATCTTCACCGTTCTTATCGCTGGAAAAGTAGATACTAGCCGTGGTAGCTCCTGCCAAAACCCCCAAAGTTACCACTGCCATCACCCAACAAAAAGTGACAATTACTTTCCTGTTCATGAACTCAGTCCTCCTCTCCGAGGAACCTCACACGTCCTGTGGGCACGTCTTACGTTTCCGCGCATAAATCTCAGTTCATTACGCCAAAACCCGAAAGAAATTGAGATATAAATAACCATCGGCGCAGCCTGCCAAAATGTCCGCACTAATATCTGCATCCAGTCTAGCAACGGCTTATTGTTCACCAGAATCGGATTAAGACCGACCGCCGCATAAGTAAGCTCGACCGAACCGACGAGGTAAATCACGTGGGCCAGGAACATAAGGGCAACCCCTGTCCCGATCCTTGTCAACCATTTGATCCATCCCGGTCCGGGAGTAGCGATGAGCAAAGCAAGCAGAGGAATGATCCCAAAGTACATGTACGGATCGAAGTAACTGAACGGCTCCACTTCTCCTTTCGGACCCGTGCGGTATATCCATACCTCGCTGCTATCCGCCCGGACCGCAGTGACGTTTGGCTCTTCCACCATCTGGAATAAAGGCGCGGCAGAGAGAACGACAACCCTGTTATAGAGAGGAATTGCCGTCCCCCACATCGCGAGCAATACGATGAACGTCATTCCGAAAACCACGACAAACCAGAGCAATTTGAATTTACTCTTTGATCTATCAGTCCCTATGCGCAGCATGAGCCACCCTCCCTGCCCAGATAAGCCAAAGGAAAAGGGCGAACACTATGATCAACGATTGCCACACTAACAGATGGGCCTTGTTGAAGAACCGGGGAAAATGAACCCCAATGTAAAACAGGCTTACCAACCGCACTATGTTCACGATAAATACTCCGAACATCCCCATTCCCACTCCGATCAGCTTTGCCCACAGAGAAGCGGGATACGCGAGCACTCCGGCGAGGAACACTCCCGTCGTGAAAATACCGGTACACGAGTTAACCACTGACAGAGAGAATCCCGAACCCTGAATGACGTTACCAGAGGCGAGTGCCTGCCCGCCGAATGCGCTCACGACCATGCTTGTGACGCGTGCAACCCACCTCTGAAATACATCCATTATCCCTGCATCTGCGGATAGCCACGCTATTCCCCCGGTGCACACGGTAAATAGCCCTACGAACAGGAGAATGTGAATCACAGCTCTGCGTTTATCGGTCATTTTTCTCATCGGACCGCTGCCCTCCTCCGCCGCAACAGCATCAAAATGAACACAACGGCGAATGCAGTTGTAAGCGTTATTCTCGCCCATTCCGAAAGAGTGGGAGCATCAATAGTTCCCACCAATGCAGGATCGATAGCTTCATGCACAGTGAAACAAGTGGGATCATCTTCCACCTGTGTGGTCGGATCGTCAGTCGGTTCCTGAGAGTCGTTCGTCCCATCCCCATCCGCATCCCAGTTGATTACACCCTGGTTACAGACATCAGTTCCGTCCTCGACGTCAGAATCGACCTTGACCTCAAACGTAATTGTTACTGATCCGCCTGCGGGTATTTCCCCATCCCAGACCACTTGGTTCCCTGTTATAGCCGTCGTACCCGAACTGGCACTCGCCGCTCCAGTTGGTGTCACTCCCGCTGGGAGATCATCTACAAACTCATGCCCTGCGTTATCTCCTTGATCAGCACATCCCGTATTTTCAATTACTACGGTATACAGAACCGCATCTTCTGGGTTCACATACCCGCCGTTTTCATCGGTGTACGTTTTCGTTGCTTCGATCAATGGAGCGTTCGGACGCACTGTAACCGTTCCTATTTCGTACTTGTTGTTATCCTCGTTCAGCTCGACAACTGTGTTATTCGGATCGGCCCACAGAAGAACCGTATGCGTTCCGGGAATGATCCCTGCCGTATTCCAAGTGAATTGATGGGTAATATGCTCACAACCATTCAACGAATCGATGTGCAGCGTATCGATCAAATGAGCAGCATCATACTGATCGTAGTAAATGTTGAGATCAAACGGCGTATCGGCGTCGCCACAACTCATATTGTCCAAAGTCGTCGTTATCGTGACCGGCTCTCCTTGGCAGACAAGCGAAGTTACTTCTTGAATGGAAATGCCGTTGTCAAGTGTGGTGCCGTTCGGTGGAAACCAGAGTTCGGCGTTTTTGCCGCAGTCCTGGGCAACAACCGAACCACCAACGGCCAAAAATGACGATGCGAAAATCATCAGGATGTAGGTGAACACCAACCACGACGAAGCAGTAACCCGCCTCCCTTCCATGCTGCCACCCCCTTACATAAAATCGCCAATAAGTGCTGGTTTTAATCACCAGGCTATAGCATGCGCAGAAACTGAGAAAGGACCGGAGGTGAAGGGATTTGTTATCTTTATCACATTACCGACGTGCAGCCGCGGCGTACGAATGTAACAAATGTCACTTTTCCGAACAGCTTAGAAAAAAGCGCCGGCACGCTTCACCGGCTCTGACCTGTACCCCCGAGAGGACTCGAACCTCTGACCTACGGTTTAGGAAACCGTTGCTCTATCCTACTGAGCTACGGGGGCTTAAAACTCCTCCAACATCAAGTATAACTGTTTTGCCGCTGCTTGTTCAGCCTCTTTTTTGCTACGCCCGCGCCCGATTCCACGGTGGCCGGCAACGGTAACGGCAACTGTGAATTCCTTGCGATGTTCTTTCCCTGATGTCTCCAATACAGTGTACTTCGGACGACAGGAGAACAGTCTCTGCGCTGTTTCCTGAAGCAGGCTCTTGTAGTCTCCGGTCGCCGACTGCTCAGCAAGCAGACGCTCGATTTCATCCTTAAGATAGCGCAGGACAAACCTGGCGGCATACGCGTATCCTCGCTCGAGGAAAATAACACCAACAAGGGCTTCAAACGCATTGCCACGACTAGAAGCCCGCTCGCGACCGCCATTCGCTTCCTCCCCTTTGCCTAGGCGTAGATACTGGGATAACTCGAGTTTATCTGCTTTTTCTGCCAACATCGGTCGGCTGACCACTACCGACTTGGCCTTGGTCAATCTGCCTTCGTCCGCGTCTGGATACTCACGAAACAGATAACTTGTCACCGCAAGATCGATCACCGCATCGCCAAGAAACTCGAGCCGTTCATTAGATCCACGTGGATCGTTCCTCTCATTCACGTAGGAACTGTGGAGAAACGCCCGCTCAAGTATATCAGGAGCGATCTTGAGGCGGAGCTTCTTAGCCAATTCCTCGATTGGTCGTTCGTTCATAAAGTGTTAGGGCGGGAGGATTCGAACCTCCGATCACGGCTCCAAAGGCCGTTGCCTTACCGCTTGGCTACGCCCTAAATTGTCACATCCTCTGTCGGAATCTCATCTAGGGTAGAAGGTCTGTCCCCTACCACTTCCCTGTACCTTCGCAAGATCACTTCTTCCATCTTAAGACGAAAGTCGTTGTCGATCGGATGAGCGGTATCACGGAACTCACCACTCTTTGTCTCCTGACTCGGCATGGCAACGAACAGACTTTCTTTCCCCTGTATCACCTTAACCGAATGCACAATAAATACATCATCGAACACCACGGAACAAAACGCCTTTAAGTTCCCTTCACTGCGCATCGGCCGAATCTCTACCTTCGTAATCTCCACCCTTGTGACCTCACAGTTATGATGTTGATACCGCAGTTCATATTACCGAAAAGCGATATTCCATTCAACGATCAAAGCTCTTTTTTTAACTCAAACAGAAGCTCTAGTGCCTCGAGCGGCGTCAGACTGTTAGGATCTAACTTACGCAGTTTTTTCACCACCGGATGATCGTCGGCCCCAAACAGGGGAAGGGATTGCACAGTGGCCTCTTCGCTGCTCGTCCGCTGAAATACGGAGGAATCCGTAGTGAACTTGGCAAGGATTTTCTCCGCCTGTTCCGTAACTCGGTCAGGAAGACCGGCAAGGCGGGCGACATGTACCCCATAGCTGCCAGCAGCTACCCCCCGCTCCACACGATGGAGAAACACTATCTCTTTGCCCACTTCTTTTACCG
>CAZZJU010000076.1:0-8119 GCA_964654805.1 uncultured Thermotogae bacterium
GACGAGCTAGTAACAGCTCCTCAACGTCGCGTATTTAAAATACCCCAACAAAGGGGTGTAGCAATGGTATTTCAAGATTATGCAATCTATCCGCATATGACTGTGTTTAAAAACATAGCCTTTCCGTTGGAGATACAGAAACTTAACCGGCGTGATATTGAAGCTAAAGTGAAACGAGCCGCACAGTTGTTGGAGATAGACAATCTGCTAGATCGAAAACCGCATGCACTCAGTGGCGGCCAGCGGCAGCGCATAGCTCTTGCGCGTGCGATGGTCAGAGACCCAAAAATCTTCTTGTTAGACGAACCGCTTGCCAACCTCGATGCGAAGTTGCGAGTAAGAGCCAGGGTTGAACTGCGAAAGCTGCAGAGAGAACTAGGCGTAACAACAATATTCGTGACCCATGATCAAATAGAAGCAATGACTATGGGAGATAGGATCGCTGTAATGAACCAAGGCACCTTAGAACAGATGGGGACCCCAAGCGAACTATATTACAAACCAACTAATATGTTTGTAGCGAGATTCATAGGCAGTCCACCGATGAATATGCTGAATGGAACATTAAATGTGCATGGAGACAAAGCAATCATCCAGTTTGACTCATTTGATTTTGCGCTTCCGCACTCAATAGTTGAGAAGTTAACTACCACTCTACCTTCCAAAGTGACTTTAGGGGTCCGTCCCGAGAAAACTTTAATTTCACATAGAGCGCAAGCAAATTTCTTCCCAGCGCGCGTGTTGCACATAGAACTTGTTGGAAAAGAATTCAACATCTATCTTGAATCAGATGATTACTCCCTGATTTCCATTCAGAGTGCAGTTCAAGGCCTGAATGTAGGTGACGAAGTCTGGCTATCGTTTTCTGAAAATGGTATCCACATATTTGACTACACAACAGGGGACCTGCTGGCTTGCTCTTCTCAGGAGAAAATATGAATCTTTTGCGAAAAACGATAAGCCTGATAGTAAGTGCGTCTCTAGCCATGATACTATTCGCGTATTTAACCACGACCGACATACAATGGCGCATACTACTATCTGGTATATTATTTATTTCCAGTTACATTACACTTGATGGTTTTCTTCAGTATATTTAGGCCTTCCCCATGAAATATGTAAAAATGGAGGTATAGCATGAATAATGAGCTCAGAATAGCATTAGTACAGCTGGATGCACAACTGATGGATAAGGACTATAATATAAAAAAAGCCTTATACCTCGCCCAAACATCAAAACAGGCTGATATAATCTGCTTCCCGGAACTTTTCACAACAGGATACAATCTAGATCTAATTGGCGACAGATTCTACGAACTTGCAGAGACCATACCTGGCGAAACAACGGAACGTATGGGTCGATTCGCCAAGGAGTTTCAATCAGCTATTATCGGTAGTATAGTCGAACGACACCCCCTACATGAAGAAATCCTCTACAATACGGCTTTCATAATAAATAAAGACGGTGAACTAATAGGCAAATATCGTAAATATCACCTTTATCCATCTGAATACAAATATTTCAACCCTGGAACCACCGCCTCTGTTTTCAACATCAACAGCGTAAAAATAGGGATATCTATTTGTTATGATCACGCATTTCCAGAACTATTCCGGTTATTAACACTTAAAGGAGCACAGTTAATCTTTATCCTCTCAGCTGTACCAAAAGGGTACGAATACCTCTTAAATCTCAGAGCAAAGGCACGGGCCCAGGATAATCAAATATTCATTGCGCATGTAAATAGAGTAGGGAAAGAAGGAGAAATTGAGTACTGTGGGCTAAGCAAAGTTGTTAATCCTCGTGGCGAAACGCTAGTTGAGGCTTCCGAAACTGAGGAAGAAGTAATTAATGTAAATATTAACTTCCTGTTAAATTCACAACAAAAACGGCAAGAACGCATCCTAAAAAGCTTACGCCCCGAACTTTATGAGCAATTGCTGCATGAATTTCATAGCACAACCAGGTGACTCTTCCCTCGCTTAAGACACATTGTAACACCGACGGATCGTACTTCATTCGTTAAGTGATAATAAAGTCGATCCATAAACAAATAACGTTTACACCTATAACATGATACCAACGCAATCGGGACGTTCATCCCCTCCCCATCGCACCACCAAAACTCAGCTCAATCGGTCGATGTCCGGGACCGTACCGTCGGCAAGACGGTAGAGCATCTCACCAGCGTTCGGGACGACGAGGATCCCCTCGTCCTCGCGGTTTACGTATTCATCCGGATCGATCGCGGCGGGATCGATGTACCCGAGGTTGATCGCACGACAGATCTCTTCCGGGATTCCGGTGGCGAGGATTACCTCGACCCGGTCGTGTTCGACGCCGTTTTGATAGGTTCCAATCCCGCGCACGTGGGTGGAGTGGGCGAGGATCGCCCGTGGCACGTCCTTAAATCGGTCCCACTGCCCGAGGAAGTAATCGCGGGTGTGGTAGCCAACTCGGCGGATGAGCTTCCCGTGCGTGACCGAGATCTCGCGCAGGTTGGGAGCGTAGATAATCAGCTTTCCACCGTCGGCCACGACCGGTTCGAGTTTGTACATGCACTTACCCGCCGTCCACAGCTCCCAGTACATCGGCGGGGCCATGGAAATCACCGTGTGGAACGGATGACTGACCCACACGATGTTGAGTTTCGCTGACAGGTCGGCCGCGTGCGACCACGCCTCCTTCACCTCCCCGACGAACATTCCCATCAGGTCGTGACCGTGCATCACAAGCGATATCCCGACCTGCGGCGTGGCGATGAACTCGGCCGCCCGCTCGATCATCGCCCGTACCGGCGTCTCTTTGTGCCCGTTCACCTTGGGGTTGGTGATCAGCGCCCCGAGCCAGTGCGACTGGTGCACAATCTCCGGCCCGGACACCCCGGGGAAGAAGTACTTGTGCCCGCCGGAGAACCCAACCACCTCGTGCGGGAACACCGGGCCAAGGATGATCACCAGGTCGTGCTCGAGCACCGCCCGGTTGATCGTGATCGGTACCTCCTCGATTAAAAGGCCACGGGAGATCTCCTCCAGCTCCTCCCGGGTTATCGTCCCCACCCGCTTTAGGGCGCGCGGGTTGTCCCATTCGTGCTGGACGATGCGCACGTTCGGGAAATCGTTCATCCGCGGCCCGAGGTGGCGAAGAAGCTCGTCCTCGGTAAGCGGGGGATGGGTCCCCAGGGCGATGAGGAACGTTATCGCGGCGGCACGCGGGGAGAACGATCCGGCGATCGTCTCGAACAGATCTGGCATCGGCAAGGTGCGGGTGTTGTCCGGGATGATAACCAGAACTCGCTTTCCCGCCACATCCACCCGGGCGAGCCCGTCCGGGAGCACATCCCTGATCTCGGCCGTGGTCATCGGCCGGCCCGGCGTGTAGTCGAGGATCATCCCTCCTCCCAGTGGGTGTGGAACGTTCCTTCTCGGTCGATCCGTTGATAGGTGTGTGCGCCGAAGAAGTCGCGCTGCGCCTGGATCAGGTTCGCCGGCAGGCGCGGGCTGCGGTAGCCGTCGAGGAAGTCGAGAGCGGAGTCCATCGCTGGGACCGGAATCCCGTGCGCGTGCGCGACGTTCACTACCTGTCGCATCCCGGCATGACCATCCTTCCACGCCGCGGTGAACGGCTCGACGAGGAACAGGTTCGGGAGGTTGGGATCCTCCCGTAGGGCCTTCCCGATCGTGGTGAGGACCTGAGCGCGGATGATGCATCCCGCCATCCACACCCGTGCCGCAGCGGGCAGATCGAGATCATAGCCGTGCTCGCGCGACGCGTCGCGCAGCTGACGGAACCCCTGCGCGTACGCGGCGAGCACGGTGAGATACACCGCAGAGTGAAGAGCGTTGAGGTCAAGCTCCAAACGCGGGTCAGGACCGGGAAGGACCGAGGCCGCATTAACCCGCTCGTCCTTGAGCGCCGAGATGATGCGGGCGAACACCGCCATCGCAATCGTCGGAGCTGGAGTGCCGAGATCGAGCGCGGACTGGCTCGACCACTTGCCCGTCCCCTTCTGGGCGGCTGTGTCTAGGATCACGTCGACGAGCGGCTTACCCGTGTCCGGATCGACGCGGCGGAGGATCTTCTCCGTGATCTCGAACAGGTACGAAGAGAGCTTCCCCTGGTTCCACTCCCCGAATACGTCCGCCATTTCCGCGGCGGTCATCCCCAGCCCACGGGACATGATGTCGTACGCCTCGGCGATCGTCTCCATGATCGCATACTCAATCCCGTTGTGCACCATCTTCACGTAGTGCCCGGCCGAACCCGGACCGAAGTAGGCACAGCACGGCCCCTCCGGGCCAACGGCGGCGATCTTGGTCAGGATCTCCTCCACCAGCTTGTATCCCTCGGGGTCGCCTCCGGCCATGATCGCCGGGCCGCGCAGTGCCCCCTCCTCGCCCCCGGAGATCCCGGTCCCCAGGTAGCGCAGGCCGCGCTCCTGCGCCTGAGCGATCCGTCGCTCGGTGTCAGCGTAATGGGCGTTCCCTCCGTCGATCACCACGTCCCCCGGTGAGAGGAGGGGGAACAGCTGCTCCAGGACCGCATCGGTTGGGGCGCCGGCCTTGACCATCAGGATCAGCTTGCGCGGAGCCGAAAGTGCCTCCACGAATTCCTCCAGCGCGTAGGTGGGGATAATCTTCCTTCCGTTCGCCTTCTCACGCACGAACTCCTCAGTGCGCGCCTTCGTCCGGTTGTACACCGCGACCGTGTACCCGCGGCTCTCCACGTTCAGGGCCAGGTTCTGCCCCATCACCGCCATCCCGATAACGCCGAAATCAGCCTTCATCTTTCACCTCCCACGGTGGCTCGACCGGCAGCGCCGCTTCGAACCGCTCGATCAGCCGGTCCTCGTACTCCCCGGCGTAGGTACCCCCGAGGAATCGGTCCAACCCTTCATCGTAGAACAGCTTCCACGCGGCGGTTTCGTCTCCGGGGATGATCGGAAAGAACAGCGCCCCGTTCGCCTTGGCCGCCCGCATGTCGCCCGGTGCGTCCCCGATCATGAGCACGTGTCCGGCGGGGTAGTGCGGGGCGACCGCCGCGATCTGCTCGGTCTTCGTCCCCATCTCCTGTCCGCAGATGAGCGCGGTGAAGCGGGCGATGTCGTGCTCGATCCACTCCCGCTCGAGCGCCTCGATCGGGGTGGCGGAGACGACGATCATGTCCGCCTTCCCGGCGAGCCGCTCCAGCGACTCGCGCACGTAGGGAAACGGCGGGATCCCCCGCACGATCTCTTTCACCGCCCAGTTCACCCGCTCCGACCAGGCAAGGACGTGTTCCAGCTCGGCCCGCGCTTCATCGCTCTCTGCCGCAGCGATCGCCTGCTTCAGCCCTTCGTTGGATAGGAGACTATCCGGATCATCCACCCACGCGAAGTCGTGGGGATAGCTGGGGACGGTGAACCCGCGTTCCCGCACCTGGGGATGGGAGGGAAGAAGCTCAGTCAGGATCCGCTTGATCGTGATGTGGCGGTTCGCCCCCCGCGTCTTGGAGAAGAGATCCGCAAACTCCTTGCACTCCCGCGCCGCCTGCGCTACCGGCTGGAGGTCGAAGTAGGCGATCATCCACGGGCAGAAGCACTCCCGCTGTTTGATCCCCATCGTATCGAACGCGCAGCCGTCAGAATCGATACACACAAGATAATCCGCGCTCGGTTTAAACTCGTTCAGTCGCTCACGATAGTCCATTTGCCCTCTCTTTCTATCCCCGGTACGCCGCCGGGACGTAGTCCGCGCACTTCTTCGGGACGAACTTTCGCTCGATCCGGGCGAACCGGAGCCGGCCCGCGACCACCGGTACCGCCACCGGATCGTCGCCGAGGAGCGGTCGGGCGTAGCGGACGAAATCGTCGGTCACGTCGAGCTTGGACGGAGCGATCCAATCCGCGGGGAACGGCCGATCCACCCCCGCCACCGCGGCCAGCTCGATTGTCTCATAGCTCGACCGGTACGCCGGGCCCGGCGCGCGGACGATCGTCACCATCACCCCGCTTTTCCCGGCCGCCGCCAGCTCGGCCGCCGTCGCTCCGACGCCGTACGCCTCATCCAGGTCGACCGGCGATGCGTAGAGGATCGCGTCGCGCTGGGCGGTCCCCGGGACCTGCCCGCGGGCGAGACCACGCGCCGGCAGGCCGACCTCGTTTAGGTGGTTTACCAGGAGCTGCGCCACCGTAGTGGCGGATGAGGAGAACGCCGCGTGCCCGAACGAGTCGCGCCGCGACCCGATCTCTCCCAGTTTCAGTCCCTCGGAGGCGACGACAAGCGCCCGGCCATGGCGGCGGACAGTGTCGGCGACCGCGTCGGTTATCTCATCGAGAGTGAGCCCGGCCTCGGCAAGAAGGATCAGAAGGGGCGTTTCCCGATCAGGATCGGCGAGTCGCGCCGCCGCTGGGACGAACCCAACCCTGCGCCCCATCGCCTGGGCGATGAGCACCGGATCGGCTGGGGCAGAACCGCGGTTCTCCTCTTCCAGGCACTGCACGCTCCACGCCCAATAGCGGGCGACCGAACCGTAGCCCGGGGTGTGGTCGATCGATCTCATCTCCGGATCGCCGAGATCGTTGTCGATCGTCTTGGGGACCCCGATCACCCGCAGGTCGTACCCGGACTCGCGCGCCGCCTGTGCGACCTTGAACCCCACCTCCTGGGTGTCGTTCCCCCCGATCGGGAAGAAGTACCCGATGTCGTGGGCGCGGATTACCTCGATGATCCGCGTCAGGTCCTCGGCGTGGGTCAGCTTGTAGCGGGCGGTCCCGATCGCACCGGACGCCGGGGTAGTGCGCAGAAGCGCGATCTCCTCGGGATCCTGAGCTGAAAGGTCGACCAATTCTTCGCGTAGCACCCCGAGGATCCCGTGCCATGCCCCGTAGATCGTTCCGAACTTGTCCGGGAAGCCGCGGCAGCCGTCGATCACCCCGCGCAGGGAGTTGTTGATCACCGGGGTCGGGCCGCCGCCCATCGCAATCAATACGTTTCGCATCGCTACACCCCCGAATACGCGGAGAACCCGCCGTCGATTGGGACGACGATACCGGTCACGAACTCGGCATCCGCGGAGAGGAGCCATTT
Source organism: uncultured Thermotogae bacterium (assembly GCA_964654805.1). GTDB lineage: Bacteria > Bipolaricaulota > Bipolaricaulia > UBA7950 > UBA9294 > S016-54. Next base: position 7,069 of record CAZZJU010000076.1, read on the forward strand.
CACCGTCCCGATCAGATCCTCCGGCCTTCCGAACCGGCCCATCGGGGTGTGATCGAGGATCTGCTTGCCGCGTGGGGTGAGGGCTTCGTTTTCGTCCAGAAGCAGGAACCGGTTCTGCGCAGTGAGGAAGAACCCAGGAGCAATCGCGTTCACCCGGATCCGCGGCGAGTACTCCTGTGCCATGTGCACCGCCAGCCACTGGGTGAAGTTGGCCACCGCCGCCTTGGCCGCGGAATAAGCCGGGATGCGGGTGAGCGGCCGGATCGCGTTCATCGAGGCGATGTTCAGGATCGCCCCCTCACCCCGCTCGGCCATCACTTTGCCGAACGCCTGTGCGGCGAGGAACGTGCCCATGAAATTGAGGTCGAATGTGAATTTGATCGCGTCTTCGGGCAGGTCAAAGAACGGAACCTCCGCGCTTGTCGTTGCCTTGGGGTGGTTCCCGCCGGCCCCGTTTATCAGGAAATCGACCCGGCCGAACGCATCAAGCGTCCGTTTTGCCGCTTCATCAAGCTCCTCGCGGGAAAGGACGCTCGTCTTCAAGAAAATCCCGTCGCTTCCCGCCTTCCGCACACGGGAGAGGGTTTCCTCTGCCTTGTCCGCGGCGATATCGAGAAGGGCCACCCGCACCCCCTCTTTCGCCAATCCCTCCGCGATCGCCGAACAGAGGACACCGCCCCCGCCGGTGATCACCGCCACCTTTCCGGATAGATCGTTCATCCCTTCACCCCCAAGCCTTCCAAGTGTCTTCCAAGATGCGCTGCCAGCGCCTCGGAGTAATCCTCCTCATATTCTACAAGAAATCGCTTTAGCTCATCCCCGAGCGGGCTTTTGAGGACCGAACCGAACCCAACGTGAAGGACCTGACGCGAGTCGTGGGCGGAGACGAGCCCGGAAAGCCCGGATTCCGCCACTGCATCGAGCGGCGGAATCCGGGTCGGATCGGCCGATAGGTGGTAGGTCACCCGGTCCTCCGCGAAGTGATCGAGCGACAGTTGGGCAATCCGTCGGAACAGGTCTGGGTTCCTTCTCGCCGCAACCTCAAGGGCGA
>CAZZJU010000077.1:0-8044 GCA_964654805.1 uncultured Thermotogae bacterium
CACCACATCCCACCACGATCATATTTGCTGGTATATAGAACTTCCTGTGAAACTCGGCAATCGCCTGCGCAGTTACTTTCTCGATCATTTCCCGCGTTCCGAGGACAGGTCGGGATAGGGGATGTCCCCCCTTCCATAGATTGCTCACAAATAGATCGTAGGAGTACTGATCTGGATCGTCGTCGTGGGCACGGATTTCCTCGAGAACTACCCCGCGCTCTCGCTCAAGCTCATTCCGATCAAACACCGGATGCTGCACCAGATCAGCGAGGACATCCAGTGCCACGGTGAGTCCGTCCGCCGGTACATCGGCGTAGTAGAAAGTCGATTCTTTTCCAGTGGCTCCGTTGATGTACCCACCTACCGCATCGATTTCTTTAGATATCTGGGCGGCGTCACGTGACGTCGTACCCTTGAATAAAAGATGCTCAAGGAAATGAGCAAGTCCGGGATAAGCATCTGGGTCGTCCCGGCTTCCTACTTTGATCCATACCCCAACACTAACCGAGAGGGAGGAAGGGACTTCCTCCCCCACGATGGTTAGTCCGTTCTCCAACCGGGTACGAAATGCCCCGGGATAAAGCTCCTCGATCACCAACGATCCTCGAACGAATATGATTGATGCGGTTTTTCTCTCTCTGCCTTTGATTCCTCCGTCTTGGGGGCGATCCGGCGGAGTTTGTAACGGCCGCGGTCGTCAATATCGAGGACTTCTACCGTAACTTTGTCTCCAGGTTTCACCACGTCTTCGACCCGCCGCACGTACTCATCGGACAAAGCAGAGATGTGAATCAGTCCAGTAACCCCGGGAGCGAGTTCGACAAATGCGCCATAGTCGGTGGTATTTTCCACTGTTCCCTCAATAATGTCGCCGACCTTAATCTTCGGTGCAGGTTTTTCCTCGCGGTGGTTATGCTGGCGTGATCCCCGGTGAGACGAGTCTCGGCGGCCACGGCTGTTCTCGCGATGGTCGCTGGATTGGGTCTTCTCCCCTTCCTTTTCCACCCGGCGGAGATCGGGACGTCCCATCTTATCCTCGCCGATCACCTCGACTGTGATCTCATCGCCAGGTTTAACGATGTCGCGGACGTTGTCCACGTAGCCGGAGGCGAGGTTTGAGACGTGCACCAGGCCTTCAGAGCCGTTTTGCATTTCTACGAACGCCCCGAAATCGACGACGCGGGTGACCTTGGTTTTAAATATAGTCCCTACCTCGAGATCGGCGGTCAGCTCCTGGATTCGTTCCTTAGCCGCGCGCACCGCTTCGGGATCGGTTCCAGCAAGTCTGACGGTACCATCATTTTCAATATCAATCTCCGCGCCGGTTTCCTCGATGATCTGGCGGATCATCTATCCGCCCGGCCCGATGACGAGCCCGATCTTCTCCACAGGGATCTGGATCGTCTCGAGCATCGGGGCGTACGGGGAGAGATGATCGCGCGGAGCAGGGATCGTTTCTGTCATCTTGTCGAGGATAGCGAGCCGCGCCTCCTTGGCGCGGGCAAGGGCTTCGCGCATGATCTCGCGGTCGATCCCTCCGACCTTTACGTCGAGCTGGAACGCGGTAACCCCGTCACGGGTACCAGCCACCTTGAAGTCCATGTCGCCGCAGTGGTCCTCGTCGCCCAGGATGTCAGTGAGGATGACCCTTTTCCCTGTTACCTCGTCCTGGATCAGCCCCATGGCGATTCCAGCGACCGGCTTTTTAATCGGGACTCCGGCGTCCATCAGTGATAACGACGCGCTACACACAGTCGCCATCGACGATGATCCGTTCGATTCCAGGATCTCGGAGACGACACGGATGATGTACGGGAACTCCTCCTCCGGTGGAAGGACGGCGCTGATCGCCCCTTCAGCGAGGTAGCCGTGCCCGATCGATCGGCGACTGGGGGAGCCGATGCGACGCACTTCCCCAACCGAGTAGGGCGGGAAGTTGTAGTGAAGCATGAACCGCTTACGCCCTTCTTTCATCATCTGATCAATGATCTGCTCGTCGCTGCGCGTAGCTCCCAAGGTGACTATTCCCAGGCTCTGGGTCTCGCCGCGAGAGAACAGGGCCGAGCCGTGCGTGCGTGGTAGCACTCCGACTTCGCAGGTTATCTCCCGCAGTTCGTCCGGCCGACGGCCGTCAACCCGCATGCCCGTGGTTAGGATGGCTGTACGCAGGTATTCGCGATGCAGCTCATCCACTAACGCGGATATCTTCTTGGTGAGAGCATCGGCTTCATCCTTGGAAAGATCAGGACTGACCAGCGTTTCTACCGCCCGCTCACGCAATGTCTCCACGAGCTCACGCCGTGCTTTCTTCCCGGGAAGTTCGGGCAGCTTTGCAAACTCGCTCCATACAAGCTCCTTTACCTGGGCCCGTAACGGTTGATCCTCTTCCACTGGCTGAACTTCTTTCTTTACCGGGTTCACTCGGGCGACAAACCGTTCTTGCAGAGCGATTAGCTCTTGAATCGCTTGATGGGCGAGGTCGATTGACTCGATGATCTCTTCTTCCGAGAGTTCGTCCATCTTCCCTTCGACCATCGTCACCGTATGTTTGGTGCCGGCGACCGTTACTTCTACTCCGCCTTCTTCTTGCGATACAGCATCCGGGTTGACTACCAATTGCCCATCCACACGTCCTATCTTCACTCCTGCAATCGGTCCTTGAAACGGCGCTTCGGAGATCATCAGCGCGGCAGAGGCTCCAAGCATTCCGACAATGCTCGGAGCGCAGTCTGGCTCAGCAGATAGGACCGTAGCCACGATTTGCACTTCATCGCTGTAACCCTTTGGGAAAAGGGGTCGGATAGGCCGATCGATCATGCGCGCACTGAGGATTGCCATGTCGCTTGGCCGGCCTTCCCGCTTGAAGAATCCACCAGGGATCTTACCGCTCGCGTAGAAACGTTCTTCGTAGTCAACACGCAGTGGGAAATAATCCAGTTCTTCTTTGCTCTCTTGTATTACCGCTGTTACCAATACCTTTGTGTCACCGTAACTGGCGAGGACGGCTCCATTCGCTTGTTTGGCCAACCGTCCGGTTTCTAGGGAAATTTCTTTCCCATTAAACTGAATGCTTTCTTTTATTACCATACTCTCACTATACTCCTCTGATTCCTAATCTCTGAATCAATTCTTTGTACGCCTGAAAGTCCTGGCGTTTCAAATACTTCAACAGTCGGCGGCGTTGACCGACCATCTTGCGCAGCCCTCGCTGCGAGCTGAAATCCTTTTTGTGTACGTTCAGGTGCTCTGTCAGTTCCTTAATTCTCTCAGTCAGAAGTGCAATCTGCACCGGGACAGAACCGGTGTCGGTTTCATTTGCTCCGTAGCTTTTGATCAGCTCTCTCTTCTTCTCCGTGGTAAGACCCATCTGTTCCTCCTTCTACTCCCGCATCCGAGAGAAGGGATTATCCACTCTCCCAGATGGGGATGAATTTAGTTTCTGTAGCGATTTGCTATCCTTTTAACCTCATATTTTACCCGATCTTCATCGATGGTGGTGAGTTGACGATTACGCATCAGGAACCTGCCGTCGACTATCACGTCACTCACTGCTTCCCGGCCGGCGGAGTAAACAAGTGCCGCAATTGGGTCGTGTACCGGTGTCATTTCCACCATCCCGAGATCGATCAGGGCGATGTCCGCACGTTTCCCCTGTTCGATTATTCCTGTATCTTCCCAATTGAGCGCTTTGGCCCCGGCGGTAGTTGCCATCATGAGCGCGTCCTTCGCCGTGATCACCGTTGGGTCTTCACTTGTAGCCTTGGCTGACAGCGCGGCAAAACGCAGCTCGGACAGCATGTCCAGGGAGTTATTCGAGGCCGCTCCATCTGTTCCCAACGCGATGTTCAACCCGGCAGAGCACATCTTCTTGAGAGGAGCAACACCGTTTCCGAGTTTAGCGTTGCTTTTCGGACAATGGGCGATATTGACCATATGTTCCGCCATGATCTCAATGTCGGCTGCCGTTACATGGACGCAATGCGCTGCGATCATCGGGACGGAAAAAGCGCCCCACCGTTCGAGCAGCTCCACTGGGGTCATTCCGTTGTTCATGTAACAGTTGGCAACTTCGTCCCGCGTCTCGGCAATGTGAGTGTGAATGGGGATGTTATACTTGTGCGCCAGTTTTACCGCTTCTTTCCATACTTCTTTGGCACAAGTGTACCAAGCGTGTGGCGCGACCGCGGTTTGTATTAACCCTCCGTTCGCATGGTGAAACTGCGTGATTGCCCTTTCCGACCGGATCAGTTCCTCCCGACCTTTGTCATCCAGCCGCGGGGCGATGATCCCGTAGGCGAGTGTGGCCCGCATTCCGGATTCAACGACTGCCCTGCCAATGGCATCGAGGTGGAAGTACATATCGGAAATAAGAGTGGTTCCACTTCGAATCATCTCCGCTAATCCGAGAAGCGATCCCCAATATACATCCTCTTCAGTTAAGCGAGCCTCGGACGGCCAGATGCGTTCTGATAGCCATTGCGCCAACGGAAGATCGTCTGCCGCTCCGCGGAACAGCACCATCGGGAGGTGAGTATGGGAGTTCACCAATCCGGGAATGGCAAATTTAGTTGTCCCATCGATGACCTCATCTCCGGCTCGTACTTTCAAAGGATGCTCACTGATCTCCTCGATCGTGTTTCCCTCGATGCGGATATCGACGCGTTTTACAGTAAATGTTTGGCCAAGCGCAGCGGTAATCCCTTTAAGAACTATTCCCATCGAACCTTCTTCTTATTTATTTTCTTGTAAAAATTATAGCTTGCTTACTCCAACTGCGCAACGAAGCCCTTGTCAAGATGATATTGACGGAATTATCATTAAAAGTGATGCGAGCTAAAAATAAGTTAGGACGAACAGGGGAAGAGATCGCTGTCCGCTATCTGCGAGATCACGGCTATCGGATAATCGGGCGCAACTGGCGGTGTCGGTTTGGGGAGCTTGATATCATCGCTCGCGATAATGACACCCTTGTATTTGTAGAAGTGAAAGCCCGCACCAAAGGCGGTTTTGGTGGGCCAGAAGGGGCTGTTACTCAGCAGAAACAGGCTCGGTTAATTGCTACCGCACGTTGCTACTTACTCACAGTTGAAAGTGAATTGCCGGTGCGGTTCGATGTTGTCACTATACTGCCGGATAGGGTGACACTATACCAGGATGCATTTCAGGTGAGTGATGTTTTCTAGGTTACTTTCCGCCGTTGTGACTGGCGTGGACGCTTCGCTTGTGGAAGTTCAATGCGATGTGGCGAATGGGCTACCTGCATTCCAGATTGTTGGGCTTCCAGAGAAAGAAGTAACTGAAAGCCGCGAGCGGATCAGAAGCGCGATTAAGAACTCCGGTTTCTCTTTTCCGGCACGGCGCATCACAGCTAATCTTGCTCCAGCCGATCTACGGAAGGAGGGCGTGGGATTCGACCTTCCGATCGCCCTTGGAATACTAATTGCTGCTGGAGAGATTCCCTATTCACCCACCCGTTACTTGGTAATAGGGGAGTTATCGCTAGATGGAAAGGTGCGCCGGGTGCGCGGTGTGCTTCCGATAGCGCTTTCCGCTGCTAGACAGGAGCTCGATGGTTTGCTGGTCCCGATGGAGAATGCTCCTGAGGCCGCGCTTGTGGAGGGGACCCCGATTTATCCAGTGCGCACCCTTCAGGAAGCGGCCGCATTTTTAGGAGGAAACAAGACGATAGAGCCGTTCGTTATCGAGCGGGAGAAATTGATCGAAAGGGCTACTTCTTCCTCCGCCGCTATTGATCTGAGAGAAGTTAACGGGCAAGAACAGGCGAAGCGGGCGCTTGAGATCGCCGCCGCTGGCGGGCATAACCTGCTCATGATCGGTCCGCCCGGTGCGGGGAAGAGTTTGCTCGCCCGTGCTCTTCCCGGGATACTCCCGCCGCTTTCGTTCGAGGAAGCGCTCGAGGTTACGCGAATCTACTCCATAGCTGGTGAACTTGATCTTGGAACTCCTCTTATTACAACTCGTCCGTTCCGTGCGCCCCATCATACCATCTCCTACGCTGGGATGGTCGGCGGTGGACACGGGACCCCGGGCCCGGGGGAGATAACCCTCGCTCATCATGGGGTTTTATTCCTGGATGAACTTCCGGAGTTCGACCGGCGCGTTTTAGAGACTTTGCGTCAGCCGCTCGAGGATCGATCGATCCTTATCTCCCGAGCAGGAATCGCTGTTCGCTACCCAGCGAATTTTACATTGATAGGGGCAATGAATCCGTGCCCGTGTGGACACCTAGGTGATCCACTGCGCCCTTGTACGTGCACTCCCCATGAGATTCGTCGTTACCGCAAACGGCTCTCCGGTCCGTTTCTCGATCGGATCGACATCTTTGTGGAAGTTCCCCGGCTGACCCGCGAGGAGCTCATTTCGCGGCCGCACGGGGAACCATCACAGGAGGTTCGTACTAGAGTGATCGCCGCACGGCGGATACAATGGGACAGAATGAAGGATAGATCGGGGCGGTTCTCCAATGCTCAATTGACTCCGGAGGAGGTTATCCGGTGTTGTGTGCTTACAAAAGGGGCGAAGCGGCTCTTGGAAATGGCAATCGAGCGATTCGCATTGAGTGCTCGTGCGTATAGCCGTGTCCTTAAGGTGAGTAGGACAATTGCTGATTTAGAAGGAGCGGAAGAGATCGCGGAAGCACACGTTGCGGAAGCAATTCAGTATCGAGCGAGCGATGATCTAACATAGGGAGGAAAGATGAAAAAGGTATTAATAACAGCGGCATTGTTATCCTTGCTTGTTGGAGTTACAACGCTGGGGAGCGATTTTCCGGTTACCGTATCCTCAGTGACAGTTGAAGGAAACCATGAAATATCCACTCATGATATCCTTAAGGCAGTTGGATTCCATCCAGGCGATCAAATCACAGCGGCAGATTTAAAGAAAGCGTCCCAGGCGATCTACGACCTTGGTTGGTTTAGTGAAGTTGTCCCTGCAGTAGAGAAGGGAGGGAATATCGTCTTTCAAGTTAAGGAAAATCCGGTCGTGAAAAAGATTGAGATTGTCGGAAATGTTAATAAAGAAACGTTCAAACTCTTCGGTATCACTCTTTTTCGTTATCCAATTGTATCGACAGATAAGATCCGTCGAATCCTGCGAGATCATGGAGTGAAAGTTGGCAAAGTTCTTAACAATAACTCATTAAATGAAGCTTTAAAAGCAATTATTGACGCATATGATAAGAAGGGATATACACTTGTAGGCATTGGAAAGGTTACTCCGGGTGAGACTTTGAGGATCGAAATCCTGGAGGGCAAGGTAGAGAAGAACGTCATATCCGGAGTTGCCGGAAAAGAGGCGGAGATCGCACAGAAGATGATCGATCTTCCCTTAAATCGGCCTGTAAAGAAATCGCAGATACAAGCAATTGTATCCCGATTACGAGCTTCCGTGTACTTCAGTGATGTCAGTGTGTCAACTGAACCGGGGAGTCAACCCGATACCGTGAAACTCGTTTGGAAGTTGACCGGCCGCCGGCTGCTCGATTCACCGGTGAATATTTCTGGGGTTGATCTCTCGGGAGTAACTCTTTTTCCGATCAGTTTAGCCGAGTCGAAATTGGCCGAAATACCGCAGCAGGGAGAGGAGGTGGATAATACTAAGCTTCTGACCATCATTCAGGGGTTATTCGATCTTTATTACCGGAATGGGTATACCATGGTGAGATTCAAGGTGGAAGGAGTGAAAGCTGGTCGGTTGCAGCTCAAAGTTGAGGAGGGACGGATTGGGGAAATTACATTCTCTGGAAACGAGCGCACGAAAACTTATGTTCTCTCTAAAGCTCTGGGAATTAAAACAGGCCAGATATTGAATCGCTACAAGCTCGCTGTTTCATACCAGCGTATGATGTCACTCGGCTATTTCAAATCGGTCGACATCGTTCCCCAATGGACGGATGATCATGTCAAACTCAAGGTTAAGGTAGTGGAGGCTAAGAAGCTGGGAGGAATCAACGGCTCACTTGCTTATTCTCCCGAGAGTGGAGGATTGGTAGGAAAACTTGATTACCACCAGAAGAACCTAT
>CAZZJU010000078.1:0-7885 GCA_964654805.1 uncultured Thermotogae bacterium
CGTAGCCGAGGGAGATGGTGTTCCTAAAATGATAGATCTTAAGAAGTGCACGTTACTGGATCCGGAGGGAAACACTGTCCCGTTCACTGTGCGCGGGGAAAAGCTCGTCTCGGAGGATGTGCTCAATCACGTCAAACACCTACGCAAAAAACTGATCTCGTTCCCAGCCAATCTGCCGCCGCTGGGGCTCAAACTATTCCGGCTTGTACCCGGCAAGAGCGCCGAAGTCGAACTGAGCTCCTTAATCTCGAATGACAATGCCATCGAGAACGAGTTTTACCGGATAAGCGTCCAGTCGGACGGAACTATCACGGTCTTGGATAAGGAAGCGAACCGAAAATACAATGGTTTATGCTTCATCGAGGATTCCGGCGACGCCGGGGACGAGTACAACTATTCCCCACCGCAGCGCCAACGGGTGATCACCTCGCAGGGTGGCACGGCGTCCGTACGGGTCGTCGAAGATCTCCCCTGGAAGGGGACACTGCGGATCGATCTCGATCTCCGTCTCCCGGCCGGGCTTACAGACGACCGTCGGGGACGCAGCGAAGTGACAGTAGATTGTCCAACAACGATCTTCGTCTCCCTGCAAAAAGGGATTAAACGGATCGACATCGTACTGGAGACAGAGAATAACGCGCGTGACCACCGACTCAGGGTAGGTTTCCCGCTGCATTCCCCGGTGGAATATTCCCAGGCTGAGGACAGCTTCTGGGTGATCCGCCGCTCCACCCGTCCTCCCAACGGAGAAGGATGGATTGAGCAACCTTCCAACACACACCCGCAGAAGAGCTTCATGGCAGTGGAAACCAACGGAGCGGGAATTGCCATCTTCAACCGCGGGCTACCGGAGTATGAAGTGACCGAGGACGGCACAGCGTTCCTCACCCTTTTGCGCGGAGTTGGTTGGCTTTCACGGGACGATCTCGCCACCCGGCGCGGCCACGCTGGTCCGGCCTACGAAACCCCGGACGCCCAATGTTTGGGGCGACAGCGGTTCGAATTCGGGCTTTACACCTACACGGGCACATGGGAACAAGCGCGGGTGTGGCGGGAGGCACATGCTTTTTCTGCTCCATTGATCGGTACTCGGTTGATCGAGGCTGGCCGTGGGAAACTCCCCTCTGAATGTAGCCTCCTCACCGTCGATTCTGCAGACATCGCGTTGAGCTGTGTGAAGCGGGCGGAAGACGGGACCGGAATCATCATCCGCGTCTACAACCCCACATCACATCCGACCGCCGGAGCGATTAGGCCCGCATGGAAAATCATCCGTGCGGAGAGCGTCGGGCTCGACGAGGCTGGTACGGAAGAGATCGCGATCTCTCCATCGGGGGTTCCCGTCGCACTGGCAAGCGGCGAGATCAAAACGATCAAGCTCACGTTGACATCGCAACCAACACCGTCGACCTAGTCCGGATCAGATTCCAGCCCCGTCGGTGATTGGCTCCAGCATCGCGTCCATCGGGCGCACGGTTACTGTCGATGCCGCGATAACCACTTCCCTGGGGCGGACATCACGGCGCACGACTGCGCCAGCACCGATCTTCGCCTGCCTGCCGATACGGATCGGTCCGAGCAAGACGGCGTTCGCTCCGATGATCACCCCGTCCTCGATCGTCGGATGGCGCTTCCCAGCGAACCGGGAAGTGGCCCCGATTACAACCCCGGAGTAGAGATGGACGTCGTCGCCAATTACCGCTGTCTCTCCAATCACGACCCCCATTCCGTGGTCGATCACCACCCGTCTCCCGATCCGCGCGCCGGGGTGAATCTCCACCCCGGTTCGCCGCCGGACGATGTGGGCGAGGAATCGGGCGAGCAGTTTGTAACCGTGGTTCCACAAGAAGTGGTTGATTCGATGCGCCCATAAGGCGTGCATACCTGGGTAGCAGAGCAGCACTTCGAGAAAACTGCGTGCTGCCGGATCTCGCTCCCGCACCGCAAGCACGTCTTCGCGAATTCGATCAAACATCGCCGGCCTCCCAAAGGTCCGTGGATAGGTAGCGCTCGCCGGTATCGGGGAGGATCACCACGATCGTCTTCCCACTACTTTCCGCGCGCGTGGCCACCTGGAGTGCCGCCCACATTGCCGCTCCGGCCGAGATCCCAGCAAAAATCCCTTCTTTACGAGCCAGCCGACGTGCGGTCTCCACTGCGTCAGCATCGGAAACAGCGATCACCTCATCGAGTAATTCCCGCTCTAGAACCTCGGGAATGAACCCGGCTCCGATCCCCTGAATCCTGTGCTTGCCGGTCTTTCCTACGCTCAGAAGCGGGGAGCCAGCCGGTTCTACCCCGACGATCCGCACCTCGGAATTGCGGGTTTTGAGGTACCGCCCAACGCCGGTGATCGTCCCGCCGGTCCCGATCCCGGCTACGAGGATATCGACCGCACCGGCCGTATCGTCCCAGATCTCCGGCCCAGTTGTCCGTTCATGAACGTGCGGATTTGCTGGATTGTCGAACTGAGCCGGCATGAACGCGCCTGGAGTTGCGGCCACAAGACGCCTTGCCTCCTCCACTGCCCCTTTCATCCCGAGCTCACCGGGGGTGAGGACGAGTTCCGCGCCGAGTGCCTGCAGGATCCGGCGGCGTTCGAGGCTCATCGTCTCCGGCATCGTCAGGACAAGCCGATATCCACGTACCGCGCATACGAACGCAAGGCCAATCCCGGTGTTTCCAGAGGTTGGCTCAATGACTACGTTTCCCGGTCGGAGAAGGCCGCGGTCTTCCGCATCTTTGATCATCGCCCAGGCGATGCGGTCCTTAACGCTTCCCAATGGATTGAATGATTCGAGCTTGGCGAGCAATCGAACGTCCCCCTCAACCATCCGATTAATCCGCACAAGCGGGGTTTTACCGATCAAATCTAAAATTGTATTTGCAATAGTCATATTCTCTCCTTGTTAGAAATACGAAACAACGCTATTTGACAATGCACTGCTGACGGGCTGAAAAAGTGCCGAAATGGTTAAATAGAAATGCGCGTATCTAGCGCGTACAGAACGAAGCGAAAGAGGCGAGTGGACAACAAACACGACCACCTGCAAAGTATCTGGTCAGATCGATCATCGTCATGTCACTCACCTCCTAAAGTAGGTTAATAATTACACCATACATGATACTCCGGATTGCGTCAAGTGTCACTCCGCTATTGCTTGACAAGGAAAGTACTCGTGCTAATATATCAATATCGATATATCGATTTAGATATATCAAGCGAGTCCCCCGTCCTTACAGGAGGAAACCTATGCGCGCGAAAAAGACATTATTCGCTCTGATCGCAACAAATTTCTTAAGCGCAATGGGAATCACCATCGTCGTTCCGTTCATCGGGAACGTGCAAGCGATATTTGGAGTCAATCCGGCATATGGGATTTGGATTATCACGATGTTCATGCTCAGCTATTGCATGGGGATGGCACTCATTGGCCGGCTGAGCGACGCTGTAGGTCGACGGCCGGTGTACATCACTTCGATGGGAATCTTCACCGCTGGGCTGCTGCTCAGCGCAATTGCCCCGAGTTTCGAGTGGGTACTTGCCGGCCGGTTCCTGCAGGGGATCGGGGCGAGTGGGTCGCTTCCCATTGCTCAGACGATCGCCTATGAGCAGTTCGGCGACCGCAAGGGCCTGGTTATGGGGGGGATCAGTGCCGCGTTTGGGATCGGCGTTGTCGCAGCGATCAACTTAGGAGGGGGTATCTACTCTGCTCTGGGCTGGCGCGCGGTGTTCTTCATAACCTGTGGACTCGCGGCAGCCGGGTTTGCAATCTCGTTCCTCCTTCCTGAGACAGTACGGGTACGGCGACAGATGAGCCTCGACATCGGTGGAATCGCCTCGTTCGGCACGGCAACCGCCGCGTTTATGTTCCTGTTCAAGGGACTGGCGGAAGAACCGTTTGTATCCTGGGCAGTGCTGCCTTACTTCATCGCATTTGTAGCTGCCGTGATCGCCTTCACGATTATCGAGCGCCAGGCGGATGAACCGGCAATCGACCTGAAACTTTTCCACAATAAGGTTTTCTTTTTGGTGATCGTTACCTCTGTCCTCGGCGGGATCGGGATGTTCATCTTTCAGACTTTTCTCCCCAGCTTTGCCCAGGTTCTTCTCGGATACACGGTGGCGCAGGCAGCGTACTCGATTGATGTGATGGCCGCATTTATGATCCTCTCTGCCGGACTCACTGGCGCGGCAAGTGATCGATTCGGACCGGAAAAAGCTCTCGTATTCTCGCTCATCACGACCGCTATCGCGTTCTACCTGATAACTGCTCTTCCCAACCCAACGCTCGCCTACTACCTGGCAAGTGCTATCGCCGGATTGGGCCTGGGAAGCCTGATGACCCCGATCAATGTAATCGGGATGCGTGAAGGGGGGCTCGGCCGGGAGGGCGTTTCATCGGGGATTGTCAGTCTGGCGCGCACCACCGGTGGGATTATCGGACCGACCATCGCCGGGTTCATCCTGGCACGGACCGATTTCTCCTCATTGTTCGCTCTTACCAACATCCTGAACGCATACACTCACATCTACCGATTCGGATTTTGGGCCCTCTTTGTCGGAAGCGGGGCAGCAATAGTGCTACTGATATTGAAAATTAAAGGAGTTGATGCGGAATGAAAAAAGCCCTGATATTAGGACTGACTCTGACAGTTGGATTGGGCATGGCTGTCGTGGCAGCAAACACTGTTACACTGCAGGATATAGTAAGCGCCTCGGACGCACTACAGACGTTCCAGGCCACGATTTTCATGGCTCGCTACACCGGGAACCAGAAAGCAGAGATCGAGTTTCGTTTTGAGTTCGTTCCGCCAGCGAAGATGCGGATAGAATACATTTTTCCCAAGAACCTGGTTGGCCAGTTAGTAATCCTAAATGATGACCAGTTATATACTTTTCTGCCGGCGTTGAACCGCGCGGTACGAAAGACGGTCACTGAAAGTTCCGCTCATCCCGGTGAGGAGATGGGGTTCCTTTATCATTTTGTCAATCGTGATTTGGCTGCATTCACTAAGAGCCATACTGCTTCAACCATCACGGGACTATTCACCTTCACGTGGCAACACAACAAAGACAAGATTACCTATAAAGCATACAAACTGATGTTCACCGGTAAGGACAACAAGCAGGTTGTGTGGTGTGATGCCACCACCTTCGTCCCGATAGCGGTGGACATCTACGAAGGCAATAAGTTGACAATCGAGGTGCGCGTCATCGACTACGTGTACAATGGTAGTATCCCGGATAAGGAATTTGCTATTCCGGAATGACCAGGCATAAAGGCGTAACGATATGGAAGGGATTAGAAGAGGACAGCTCAAGTTCTACATCCTGAAACTGCTCTTGAATGAGCGTTATACCGGCTACGGCTTGATGAAGGCAATCAAAGAAGAGACCGGCTTCTGGAAACCATCGACCGGTTCACTTTACCCACTCCTCAGTGCAATGAAAGAACAAGGCCTAATCGCGGAGGTGGAAGAACCAAGTGGCAACAAGCGATGGGAGATCACCCCCAAGGGAAGGAAAGCATATACCGAAGCCACTGAAGCAAAACGCCAGCTGTTTCAAAACATCCGCGAATCGATGCTTGTATTTGCCAAAGCGTTCGGCCGTGAAGATCTGGAAGCGTTCGCCAAACAGTTCGGCCGGCTGGAACAACAGGAGAATTTGGCCGAATTAGCCCGTTTGTTCATGGAAATCCATAATGCACTCTGGTCTCTCCCACCGCTCTCCACCGCCGATAAACGTAAAGTCATGGCGATCCTAACGCGTACGCGCGATGCCCTGCTTGCATTACAGCGGGCTAAAGGCTCAAATTCGTATGACCAAAAGAACTGATGCTTGCATACGTACGATGAACCAGGCATGATCACCTATTAAGATGAAAAACAGGCTTGTCGCACGCATTCTGTACGAAATTGCTGACCTCCTTGAGATGGAGGGAGTGGCATTCAAGCCGCGCGCCTATCGCCGGGCAGCGCAGGCGGTGGAGTCGTGTCCTGTTCCAGTGGAGGACCTCGTGGCAACCGGCAAGTTGAACGAGCTCCCAGGAGTGGGAAAAGCAATCGCAGGTAAAATCGAAGAAATCGTAAAAACAGGCAAGCTTGCTTATCATGAAGAGCTGAAAAAGAAGCTCCCGATCGACCTTTTCTCCCTCACCAAGGTGGATGGGATCGGTCCCAAGACGGCGAAGCTTCTGTACGACGTGTTGGGAGTACGCACCCTGGATGACCTAGAACAGGCAGCGCGCTCCGGTCGCATCCAAAAGGTAAAAGGACTGGGGAAAAAGACAGAGGAGAGGATACTGCGCGGCCTGGCCGAGGCACGGCGTACCGAAGCGCGGATGCTTCTCGGGCACGCCTATCCTATTGCTGACGATCTGCAACGACGTCTGCGAAAGACTGGTCTGTTCACGCGGCTGGAGGTCGCCGGGTCGCTCCGGCGGGGGCGGGAAACGATCGGCGATCTTGATATCCTTGGGATTGCATCGGACCCGGAAAGGGCAGCGGAAGCATTCGTCTCCCTTTCCGATGTAGAGGAAGTACTCGCCCATGGGCCAAAGAAGTCATCGGTCCGGCTGTCGAGCGGGTTGCAAGTTGATCTGCGGATTGTCCCACAGGAATCGTTCGGTGCGGCCCTGCAGTACTTCACCGGCTCCAAAGCACACAACATCGCGTTGCGCAAACGCGCTGTCGCCCGTGAGTGGAAATTGAACGAATACGGACTGTTTGACGAAACAGGAAAGGTTCTGGCTGGAAAAACTGAAGAAGATATTTACACACGGCTTGGCCTTTTGTTCATCCCGCCGGAGTTGCGCGAGGACCAAGGCGAAATCGCCGCAGCGGAAGCGGGAACCCTCCCTAATCTTGTGGAACTCTCTGATATCCGTGGCGACTTACATGTGCATACCGACTGGTCCGATGGAAAGGCGCCTCTTGCGGTTATGGCCGCGGAAGCGCAAAAACGTGGGCTCTCCTACATTGCAGTCACTGACCACGCCAAATTCTCGGAGATGGTCCGCGGGCTCACCCCGGATGACATCCGTCGCCAGATTGATGAGATCGCCCGCCTAAATGAGGAATTGGATGGGTTTCGCATCTTTACCGGGATCGAAGCAAACATTCTGCCCGACGGTTCTCTCGACCTTCCAAACGAGATCCTACGCCAGCTCGACATCGTCGTCGCCTCCGTTCACTCTCATCTCCACCTTGATCGCACAGCGATGACAAACCGGTTGATCCGGGCGGTGGAAAACGAACATGTTTTCATCCTCGCTCATCCCACCGGTCGCAAGATCGGAGAACATCCGGCATACGATGCTGATTGGGACAAGGTATTCCGTCGCGCAGCGTCAGCCGGCACCGCAGTTGAGATAAACGCCAATCCGATCCGCCTTGACCTTAACGGAGAGCTCGCCCGTCGGGCTATCGAATTCGGAGTCCGTATCACTATTGATACCGATGCTCACGATCCCACCCACTTTGACTTTCTTAAGTTAGGAGTGATCACCGCCCGCCGCGGCTGGGTGGAGAAAAGCAATGTCATTAACACACTTTCGTCAGGTGAACTGCTCGTCCAGGCTCAAACGAAAAAGTAGCCGATGTCCGTTCCCTGATACCCAAAGATCTAACGCAAAGCAACCGATTGCAGTATAGTTGAGGGTGTTCCCCAACACAGAAGGTGGCGTATGGGATGACTAACGCACGATTGGAACGGGAGTTAGTAATCAATACTGAAAACCGCATTGAGCTCATTGGCGAGGTCTCCCGCCTATTCTACGACATGGGGGTGAATATTCTCGCCGTCAATTTCCGTGTTTGTGGAGACGAGGCCACACTGCGGTTGCTCACAAATGCTCAGACCTACGCTCGCGATGCCCTC
>CAZZJU010000079.1:0-4441 GCA_964654805.1 uncultured Thermotogae bacterium
CCCGCCGGCACGGTTAATGGTGATTGGAGTTGGCGGCGGCGGCGGTAATGCCATCGACCGCATGTTCAACATGAACGTGCAAGGAGTGGAGCTCGTCGCGGTGAATACCGATGCCCAGGTTCTCGAGGTGATCCATGCCCACCGTACTCTGCAAATTGGTCGCAAGCTGACCGGCGGGTTGGGAGCAGGGGGGAACCCGGAGGTCGGCAAGGCAGCGGCTGAAGAAAGCCGGGAAGAGATTATGGATCTGCTCGAGGGAGTGGACATGGTGTTCATCACCGCCGGGATGGGGGGAGGAACTGGTACTGGGGCTGCGCCAGTGATCGCCGCGTTGGCTAAAGAGGCGGGAATCCTCACCACCGGGATCGTCACCCGTCCGTTTTCGTTTGAGGGATTGGCACGTGCCGAGAAAGCAGAAGCCGGAATCGCCCGACTGTCGCAGGCGGTCGACGCTCTGATCACGATCTCTAACGATAAGCTACTTAAGGTCGCACCTACGGATACCCCGATCACTAAAGCATTCGAAATGGCTGACGAGATACTCCGGCAAGGGGTACAGGGGATCTCGGATCTGATTACCATGCCGGGGATGATCAACCTTGACTTCGCCGATATCGAAAGCGTGATGCGTGACGCTGGTACTGCAATGATGGGAATTGGCGAGGGCGAAGGTGAAGGGAAGACTAAAGAGGCGGCCCGCAACGCCATCTCTTCCCCGCTCCTTGATGGCTCGATTAAAGGAGCGCGCAAGGTGATCATGAACATCACTGGTGGGGCTGACCTCACTCTGGAAGAAGTTACGGAAGCGGCCTCCCTTATCCGCGAAGCGGTATCCGACAAAGCGGATATCATCTTTGGCACGGCTATTCGCGATGGAATGGAGAAAGTTAGACTAACAGTGATTGCTACGGGCTTTTCTGTGTCCTATTCCGGTGAGGAAGAGGGCCCGGCCCTCGAGAATGAGACCATGCTCGCTAAGCTGGAGAAAGAAAGTCGGCTTGGGGGAGACGATTTCGATATCCCGACGTTTCTGCGGCGCAGCCGCAAACGCAACGAGGAGCAGAATCATCCATGGCGAGACCGGGAGGGGTAATCACCGGCTTTCTTTCCCTGCGATCATTTTAGCCTAATAGGCATCATAATAGTGACATTTTTCTCCCTTACAGTGGTGATATAAATCGTTCTTCTTTCCTCTTCACTGACAGCAGATTTCGTTGTATTATAACTGCAAATTAAGACAGCGGTGAAATCATACCGCCTTTCCTGGCTGTGGGAGGGGAAAATTGCTATTTATCGTTTCAATATCAGATTGTCTGATTCTACATCCCTTCTATCATAAATTCAAAAACATCCATCTACAGGTAGAGGAGTGAAAGCATGCAACAAACACTTAATAGTACCCCAATGGAAACAAGGGAAATTTTTCGTTGGGGGATAAAAAACTTGATGGGTTGTATTGTCGCACTAGGGGTATTGTTTATAACTGGTGTTGCATGGGGTTATACCGTCTCCCAGGCTACGTATGAAACTGACTATTCATCAGCGACGATCGGTCAGTCATTCACCACCATCGGCGATGGAGCGATAACTCAAATTCAGGTTCAGGTTGCTACTTTGAATGACTCTAGCGCCACTTTACACATCTATACAGGAGTCCAGGGCATGGAGCTCTATACTCAAAACGTTACCTTGGGCAGCGGCGCGAACACGATCGTCCTCGCCTCCCCGGTTTACGTGGAAACGGACGCTCAGTATTCCTTTACACTAACTACAGTAACTGCCAACTCTTATCAGGCAGCTTCAGATGTTTATTCCAGCGGTACGCTCATAAGCGCTAGTGGAGCTGATTCTACTTACGACTTGGTCTTCGAGATCATCATCGACGAGAGCTACGAGCCGGACATGGATGTGCAGAGGAACGGTGTATCTATCGCGAACGGGGACGATACCCCATCCACTGTCGACGGAACTGACTTCGGAGAGGCGGAGGTACCGATCGGGCCGGCTACTCAGGGGACAGTGACTCACACCTTCACCATCGCAAACACCGGGAATATAGACCTCAGGCTCACCGGCTCGCCGTTGGTTGAGATCACCGGAACGAACGCCTCTGATTTCACCGTGGTTTTGGTTCCGTCCACCCCAATAGCAGCTGGAGGGAGCACTAACTTCCAGATCGAGTTCGCCCCAAGCGGGCTCGGGACGCGCACCGCCCAAGTGGTGATTGAGAGCGAGGATCCAGACGAAGATCCTTACGTCTTTACCATTCAGGGAACCGGCGTGGACACTACACCTCCAGATAAACCCGCGGTTCCAGATTTAGCTCCGAAGAGCGACGCCGGTGAGTCGGACAGCGACAATATCACCAACGACGCCACTCCCACATTTCAGGGGGGCGCCGGAGCGGTTGAGGCCGGATCGACGGTGACGGTGTACAGCTCTATCGACGGGGTGCTAGGAACCACCAGCGCGGCTACCGACGGGAGCTGGAGTTTCACTCCTAGCTTGGCTGTAAGCGATGGGACCCACCAGATCACCGTGACCGCCACCGACGCCTCAGGAAACACGAGCGAGGAGTCCGACCCTTTGACCGTTCTGATCGACACGCAGGCCCCGCCGCCTCCGGACGGACGTTTTCCGTCTGACGGTACCTATACCAACGATAACACTCCCACGTTCACATGGAACGCGGTTACCGATCCCGGCGGGAGCGGAGTGCGGGATTATCATATCGAGGTCTTCGATTCGGGTGGCACCGAGGTTAAAGATTCGTATCCTGGTGATACGGACTATACTCCGGCAATTCCGCTTGCCGACGATGCCTACACGTGGAAGCTCGCTACTCGCGACGTTGCGGGGAACACCGGTGACTGGAGCTCTGAGTTGGGGTTCGTGGTCGATACCGTTTCTCCCACGGTCACCGCAGTCGTTCCGAGCGTCGCTACCGTGGCAGACGCAAACGCAGGAACAAAGGCGTTTACCATAACTGTAAACTATTCCGAGCCGATGAACACGGGCATTTTGCCGATGATCAGTTTTCCGAACGAGGATCCGTCCAGCACATTGGCCTTCGCTTCTGGGAGCTGGACAGACAGCGACACTTACGTCGCGTACTACGGCGTGACGGATGCTGGAGTGGAGATACCGGATATCGACGTTCGAGTGACCGGCGCCCAGGATCTGGCCGGTAACACTCAGGTCCAGGACGATGAAGCGGATCTGTTCAGTATCGATACGAAGAATCCGACGATCACCGCGATCGTGTCCACTACGGCGGATGGATACTACAAAGCTGGAGAAGATATCAACGTGACGGTGGACTTCTCCGAACCGGTGACGTTGAGCGGAGGGACGCTTGATGTAGCACTCGATTCCGGGGCGAGCGTTGGGGTGTCCGCGTTCGGCCCGGCGGATTCCGCTGCGACTACTTACACTGTAGGTGTGGGGGAAAACAGCTGTGATCTGGATGCGACCGAGGTGAACTTGAGCAGCGGTGCCACCTTGCAGGATCAGGCAGGGAACGACGCGGTCATCAATCTGCCCGCGACCACGATCGCCGATGGAAGCGACATCGCGGTTGACACCACTCTTCCTGAGATTAGCGGGATTTCGGTCTCCGATGAGACGGTGGATGCGAACTGTGAAGCCACGGTCACTTTCTCGGCAACTGTGACCGACAACTGCTGCATCCTGCCGAGTAACGTCTCAGTTACTGTGATCTTACCCACCGACAACGCAGTACTAGATAACATCGTCGTGAACCGGGTGCAAAACGGGCGCGACCAGGTGGACATCACCGGGAGCGCAGATGTCAGGTGCCTCACCAGCTGTCCGGCTCGGGTGGAGGTGCACATCGAGGCGCACGATTGCTGCGGCAACGACGCCACACCGGTCACATCCAGTCAAGATGAGGGGCGGGTGTACGATGTAACCCCACCGCAACCCGCTGACGACCCGAACGGCAGTGAGGACCGAAGCGGGAGCGACGGGCTCGATGTACGAATGGATCGCTATGGACAGTACAGGCTGATGGTACGGGAGGACACACCGGTTCGAATCGACGTTGTGGCTAACGATGCGGACAATTGCTCGAGTTGCACCTGTTGCGGGGTAATGTGGATCCACGACATCGTTGACCCGCCTGAGTACGGGACGGTGAAGATCGAGAGTGACCACGGCGACTGTCACGGTGGGAGCGTGATCAGGTATGCGCCGTACCGGGGGTATGTGGGTCCGGATCGGTTCACGTACCGGATCGTGGATGCGTGCGGGAACGTGTCGACTGCAGCGACGGTGTACCTCGAGGTGGTGCCAAAGACGGAGACCGAGGATGTGTACACTACCACCTGCAGCGGAGCTCCGATCGAGTTCACTGTAAGGGCGAATGATCTGTGGATCAATCCGGATAATCCCGATAAGGTTCCGTTCACGTTCAGCATAA
>CAZZJU010000079.1:4451-7834 GCA_964654805.1 uncultured Thermotogae bacterium
GCGCTCTCACCTACGTACCGCAGGGGAGGACGACGGAGGAGATCGAATCGGCCGAGGTGCGGTTGAGATACATACCGGCCGATGGGTTCACCGGCAGAGATGTGTTGCGGATCAAGTTCTCCGACCCGTTTGGGAGTAGCTCTACCGCTGCGGTGGACGTTCTGGTTGAGGGATGCCAAGGGACAGGACAAAGCGCCATCTCACTGCAGCAAGGATCTGCCATTCCGATCGCTTTGCCGGAGACGTTCGACGTAGCATATGCGGAGACCGGAAGTGCCGGAGAGGTCATCAGTGAAGGCGGTGTGAGTTATTCCGGAGCGATATTGGTAGAGAGAGGGGATATGCCCAGCGGATACCGACTTATCCTGGAGACGAAGGACCTGCCACCGGGAAGCTACCGGGTGGTAATCCCGATCGATGCGGGTGAGAAGGTCGTATTCGCTGTGGAGGTGGTCAGATGATGAAGCCGGTGCGGAAGCTGCTTGTGGTTATGATCATCTCTGCTGGTATCGGGGCGGTGGTGTTTGGGGAAGGGATGGGTTCCGTCTCCGGAAGCTGGTACACTGCGCTGACGTTCAACGTACAATCCGCAGCGGCGAGTGCGCTTAATGCCCGTCTGACCGAAGTGTACCGGGTCAACCGACTCACCCTGCAGGGAATAGCAGTGTGGAAGTTCGAAAGCGGAGAGATGGACTTCGACGCGGTGACATTCAAGGCGGGGTGCCCAATGGGGAAAGTGATTAACATCGAATCCACACTGGTGTTTGACCCGAATGCATCCGCACCGAACGGGGTGTTTGACTACTGGCGCACCACCACCCGGTTCACACTCCCTGGGATATCGTTCGTTCATACGCTGTACATAACCGAGCCTCAGACCGTTTCCTACCAGGCTCTCACGGTGCGAGGAAAGATCGGGGAAGTATCGGTGGTCAACGTCACCAGGTTCGACATGAACGTGGGACATGGCCTATGGTTTACAAGTAATCTCCTCCAGCTCGGATGGCGGTGGTACAGAATGCCAGTGGGAGCAGGGTTAAACTTCAACACGAGGGGGGTTCAAAGCTTTACTATATGGGCAAGCGGATGCGCGATTCCGGGGCTGGTAACTGATAAGATGAGGCTGTACTTAGATTTGTCTGTAGCATTTGCCGTTGACAAGAAGACCATCACGCCGACGCTTAAATTAAAGACGCCGTGGTTTGGATGTGTAAAGTTATTGAGTGAGCTCACTGCCGGAAGGGGTGGGCCTTTGTCCATCGATGGGATGAGCATCTACGGGATTGAGTTTATGTATCGGTTCCCCGATGGAACAATTATCAAGGAGGCAGCATCGCTCGATTCGGACAAAAACAGCACGATCACCGGGCAATCTGACTATTGGGAATTAGTGTTGATATCAGGGGAAAGCCAAAGTTGCTGTTGGGATGGTAATTGGAGCTTGGCCACGTATTTTCAGGCAACAGGTACAACGCTGTTTGACTGGGGGATGACGGTGTTTAAGTGGAATATGGGGCTCAGAGATCAGCTTGATCTCTTTACAGAAATAACGGTGAGATCAAGCACATTCGAAGGGCCAATCCTAGAAGGGATAATCGGGGGAACACTCAGATGGTAGCTCTAAATCGTAATGCCAGAGGTGGGAGTCGAACCCACACGACCCGAAGGCCACGGGATTTTGAGTCCCGCGCGTCTGCCAATTCCGCCACTCTGGCCTTCGTTCTGATTTTAGTATACGGGAAGGAAGTAATCAATATCCATTGCTGTTCCAGGTGAAAAAAAGACAGAAGTGCGCTTGTAGTATGGTTTTGCGAGTTACTTGACAAACGTTTGAAGCTTGTTATACTACGCGTCGGTTAGTTGGGGTGGTAATGGGCGCTATAAGCGCCCTTTTAATAAAGATTTTCCGGCCCTTCAACCGGGGCTAAGCCAGTCACCACCAAACAACAAGGGGAGCTTCACGCCGCGAGATGAGTTAGTTCCGGCGAGTCCGTGACTAGGTGTCGGCCTGACTTGGGCTTACAACCCAAGCGGGTGTGGTTCAGGCGCACTGTTTGACCTCCTTGGCAGTGCTGCTTTCCCACTCGATGGGCTGCCGTTCGATTCGGTATGGGCGAGGGAAACCGAGCTCCCCTCTTCCCTCCTTTTATTCACTTTAGCTTTATCATGATATCAACAGCTGCTGCAGTCTCCCCGGCGATGAACGGATTCAGATCAATTTCTTCGATCTCGGGGAGGTCCAGACTGAGCATGCCCAACCGGTGGATGAACAGGGCAAGGGATTGAATGTCTACCGCTGATTGTCCGCGAAATTTACCGAGCAGAGGAAATGCCCGGATTGTTCGAATCATATCTTCTGCTTGTCTGGGGCCAATTGGGGCCACTCCGAATGAGACGTCTTGGAGTGCCTCGACAAGCGTTCCTCCGACACCGAACATGAGTACTGGTCCGAATGATGGATCTTGTTTCATTCCGATGATCAATTCCCGGCCAGACAGCATCGGTTGGAGCAATATCCTCCCATTCAGTTTATCTTTCTCTATAACCGTTTGGAGGGAAACTATCGCGTTTTCCAGCGAGGATCGATCTGCGATATTGGTAATCACAGCCCCTTTCTCAAACCGGTGAAAAAGCTCAGGGGCGTCGATCTTAGCTACTAATGGGAACCCAACTTTACCAATAAATTCATCTAAATTCCCCTCTTCTACATAAGTGTAAACTGACGCTGGTATTCCATATGCGCGGAGTATGTCTGCACCCTGAGCAAAGGAGAGGCTCTGTCTTCCCTCTGACCTTGCCTGTTTGATAATGCGGGCAGCTTTCACTCGATCTGGTTGGAAGTGGTCCGTTGTTTGGTCAGTAGGTACTTTCCCAGCTTGGTAGAGAAAGCGTAGTGCCTTTACCGCGTCTTCCGGCATCGTATAAACAGGGATTCCCGCTTGGGTCAATACTCGGTGAAATGGTTGGACAACTTCGCTCTCACTCAGGGTACACGCTACCAGCGGTTTCGTGTTATTTTGCGAGTATACGCGCAAAATTCCCATTGCTACTTCTTCAACAGGGTCGGTGAGTACGACCGGGGGGCGGAATATTATGAGCGCCGCGTCCACTTCACCTAAAGAAGTGCGTAAAGCGCGTTCATAATCGCTAGCTGTAGCAGTAGCAAGCATGTCAACTGGATTGCCCACACTGGCTTCCGGTGGAAGGAACGATGCCAGCTCCTCACGCGTGTGATCCGAAAGATTGGGCACTTCCAACCCCACTCGTTCACACGCATCGGCGGCGATAATTCCTGCCCCACCAGCGTTAGTGAGAATCGTCGTCCTTCGGAGATTCACTTACGTTTACGGCAACAGAGTTGCCATCGGGACTGTCGATTAACG
>CAZZJU010000080.1:0-7749 GCA_964654805.1 uncultured Thermotogae bacterium
TCCATCCGATTTTCCCTCATCCCACGCCCAGGAAACCGTTCCGGTGGGGGGGGTGAGGTCCCACGTTTCACGAAAATCGACCGGCCCGTCGTCCTGAACCTCAAACTTAGCACTGGCTGGAACACCCGACAAGGAGAACGTCACCGTTCCCGCTGTTCCGTTTGCCCCACTGAGGAGGACAAACAGAGAGATCGCTCCAGTGGATGTATTTCGGTAGAGAAACAGAATAGCTGTGTTTGCTTCTTCTAACCCAGTGTTTGATTGGTTGTTCGTCAAATTGTAAAAACTAGCGGCGTCTCCTGGGCCGGATAGGGGGACGATCTGCACCTTTTTATCCCCCTGGCTGACTGTATAGTACCCTTCTCCCTGTGCATAGACCGCCGCCTGAAATATGAGTGCGACGAGTACTAGCAAGAGGAGAAGGCCATAAGGACCGACCTTAAGAAACTTCATTGCTACCTCCTTTATCCTTTCTTGCACATTTTTTCGTCGTGTAAAACAGTCCTTACCAACTCTATCATAAAATCCTGCTTTAGTCTGTAACATCGATCACGATCCTCCTTCCGGCTTTTATAGGGTCACCGCGATCTGATACAGCGCTTTATCGATCGCTTGTTTAGCGGCCTCCAACGGATCGGCGGTGAGGAGGGATAAAAACGGCTGATCCGCGGAAGTCACTGAAGTCGTGAATTCCACATCCCCGTTTGGGCTAAACACCGTGGCAAACAACCCGACGATCGCTTCCTTCTGCAAGCCAAGGAGGATCCCAAGTGGGCTTAAAAGGAGTTTAAGCGAGTTGTCAGCGAACGAGGTCGCTCCAAGCACGAGCAGTGACCTCTCCGGTTGGAAAGAAAGCTGATCTTCCCAACGGACAATCCGGAATATAATGATATGATCAACGTCCAATGCACTGGCGAGCCGCCGTATACCCTCAACGGAAAGTGTATTACCTACGTAAGTATTAGTGGCCCGCTGTGCTTGCATAAGTTCCGCCGTAGAGGAGACTCGCATTCCGGTGATAACCGCACCATGCTGCTGGGCGTAATTCTGGAGCAGCTCCAGATCTGTCGTCGGGACCGGTGCGGCAGCCTGCACGAAGATGGCGATCTTCTGCCCCATAACCGGAACAACGGCGCTCAGCAGGACTGCCCCCACTATCATCCACAAACTTATCCTGCGCACCTTCATCAGCATACTCTCCCCACCACCCGTTTAGATGTTATTTCTGTGCAGGGAGTCTAGCTGGAGAAAGGCAAACCCGGAAGGAAGGGTGTCGAGGCTTCCTTCCGGGTTTGTCTACAGGACCGCGGACAAATGTCCGCAGAAAGCGCGTCCGTCGTTACAGAGAAAGTTCGATTGGTTGTTGGGCCGCGTGGGGATGAACCGGCCCAGCGTACACCTTGAGCTTGCGTAGCATCCGCCGGCCGAGCTTTGTCTTGGGGAGCATGCGGCGGACCGCCTCGCGTACCGGCAGAGTCGGACGACGCTCTATCAATTTACGATACGGGATCTCCTTTAGCCCGCCGATGTACCCGCTGTGCCGTTGATACAGCTTCTTATCCCACTTGTCCCCGGTGAGCACGACCTTCTCGGCATTGATCACGATCACATAATCGCCGGTATCAACGTGCGGGGTGTAAATCGGCTTGTGCTTCCCCTGCAGGATCACCGCGATCTCACTCGCCAGCCGACCAAGCCGCTTGCCATCGGCATTGACCACGTACCACTTGCGATCCCATGTCTTGCCTCTTTCTTCGTTCTTCGCCACGTATGTCCGCTGCATTTCAATGCTCCTTGATCATTGTTCCAAGTAGGGGCTGATTATAGCCGCCCCGTGGTTACCTGTCAAAACAGACCGTTTCCTCCGGAGCGGGGCCGACCGAGACGATCCCAATCGGAACCCCAAGCTCGTCGGAGATAAACCCGAGGTAATCCCGCGCTGCCCGTGGAAGTCCCTCTGGCGTCCGCACCGCCCGCAGGTCCTCTTTCCAACCGGAAAGGGTCATATAAACCGGCGTGCAACGGGAGAGATCATCAATGGATAGCGGAAACCGGGTCATCTCTGCGCCATCGCACCGGTAAGCGTGACAGACTTTGATCTCATCCAAGCCGGAAAGGACGTCGAGTTTGGTGATCGCCAACTCGGTCGGATCGTTCAGGGCAACGGCGTGACGCAACCCGACGAGGTCGAGCCAACCGCAGCGCCGCGGTCGTCCGGTCGTCACCCCGTACTCCCCGCCCTTGTTCTGCAACTCTTCCCCGAGTTCGCCCTCGATCTCGGTCGGGAACGGTCCAGCTCCGACGCGAGTGGTATACGCCTTCACTACCCCGATCCTCCGCTCAATACATGGGTTGGGAACCCCGATCTCCCCGGGCAGTCCGGCGAACGTAGTCGCAGACGAAGTGACATATGGGTAGGTGCCAAAATCGATGTCAAGGAGCGTTCCTTGTGCTCCCTCGAACAGGACATTCTCCCCACGGTTGAGTGCCGCCCGGATCGTGCCGACGGCGTCACCAATCGCGGGAAGAAACGGCGCCGCTACATCGATCAACTCGGTGGCCATCTTCTCCGGATCGAGGGTGGAAACCGCAGGAACTCCCGGCCAACTACGTTTGAGAAGCTCGATCCGCCGTGCAAGTCGGTCCCGCAGCTGATCTGGAGCGAGGAGGTCCCCGGCGCGGATCCCGACCCGCGCTGCTCGGTCCCGGTAGGCCGGACCGATTCCGCGGCGGGTTGTCCCGATCGCCTCGCCGCTCCCTTCAAGCTCCTCAATCAGACGATGATAGGGAAGGATGAGGTGAGCATTCTCCGCGATGAGAACCTGCGGGGACTTGCCCCGGTGAGCGGCGATCGCGTCGTACTCCTCCCGCAGCACCCACATATCGATCACCATCCCGCTCGCCAGGACGGAGATCGCCCCGGGGTAGAACGCCCCGGCCGGGAGCTGGTGAGTTCCGAACTTCACTCCCCGATCGATCACCGTATGGCCGGCGTTCGGCCCGCCGTTGAACCGCACCACCATCGCCGCGTCGCGGGCGAGAAGGTGGGTGATCTTCCCCTTCCCCTCGTCCCCCCATTGCATCCCGAGGACCGCGGTCGCCATCTAACCCTCCTCCACCCGTGTGAGGCAGAACTTCATCGAAGCTCCTTCGATCTCCACGGATTCCTCGTACTCACAATTAGAAAACTCGCCCTGGTTCATCTCCGTTGCCAGGACCTCGGCGCGGACGAACTCTCCGTTTCGCGTCAGGATCCCGCACAGCTCGGAATCGCCGTCGTAAACGAGCCTTATCCGGTCGGTCACCTCGAAGCCGGCCTCCTTGCGCAGAAGCTGGATGCGGTGTACGAGTTCGCGCAGGAGCCCTTTCTCCCGCAGGGCATCATCGATCCGCGTATCGAGGAGGAGGCGCAGCCCAGGCTCGGCGGAGAGAACGAACCCTTCGGGCACCGTTTCGGAGAACTCGACATCATTCACCGTGATTTCGACTTCTGTCCCGCCACCAAGCTCGGCCGTGACCGGCCCGTCAGCGAGCCGATTTCGCAGGTCGTCTGGATCCTGGGCCTCGATCCACTTCGCCGCTGCTGGAGCCGCCTTCCCCAACCGTGGGCCGAGAGAGCGGAAGTTGGGGCTAGCAACTGCCTGCATGTATGTACCGAGATCGGGCGCGAGAACCACGTTCTCCACGTTGAGCTCCGTCTTGAGCAGCCCCAGCACTTCCTGAGGAAGCGAGCTATCGGGCGGTGCCTCCACAATCACCCGGGAGAGCGGCTGGCGCACCTTGACCTGCGCCTGATGGCGCGCCTGATGGCCGAGGGAGGCAATCCGGCGAGCAAGCGCCATTGCCTCCTCCAAGCCTTCGTCGATCAACTCAGCGTCGGACTGCGGATAACGGCACAGGTGCACGCTCTCCGGATCGGCGTCGGTCCGCAGCCGCAGGTAGATTGCCTCGGCCAGAAATGGAATAAACGGGGCAAGGAGCTTGGCCAGATCGACTAGAACCCGATACAGGGTGGCGTAAGCCGCGATCTTGTCCGGCCCCATCCCACCCTTCCAGAACCGACGCCGCGACGCACGGATGTACCAGTTGGACAGCTCATCTACGAACCTCTCCAACGCGGCGGTGGCGCTTACCACGTCGTAGCCGTCGAGCGCGGTAACCACCGCACCAGTAGTGGAGGAAAGCCGTGATAGGATCCAACGATCGAGCACCGTGGGAGTTCCCCCGCGATCGCGCATCGGGTTGAATCCGTCGATCGCGGCGTAGAGGGCGAAGAAATCGTAGGAGTTGCGCAGGGTATCGAGGAACTTGTACAGCGGTTCCTTCACGTCCTCCTCCCCGAGGCGCTTCGACTTCCACGGCGCGCTCGACGAATACAGGTACCAGCGCAAGGAATCGGCACCGTAGCGCCCGATCAGGTCCCACGGATCGATAACGTTACCCTTGCTTTTGCTCATCTTGATCCCGTTTTCGTCGAGACCGAGGCCGGTGACTACACAGTTCTTAAACGCCGGCTCACCATACAGGATCGTGCTCGTGGCGAGGAGCGTGTAGAACCACCCTCGCGTCTGATCGACCCCCTCGCAAATGAAATCGGCCGGGAAGTTCCGCTTGAATTCTTCTTCGTTCTCGAACGGATAGTGCCACTGAGCGGTGTGCATCGATCCGGAATCGAACCAGGTGTCGATCACGTTTGGGACCCGGTGCATCGTTCCCCCGCACTTCGGGCAGCGGAGCTCCACCTTGTCGATGTACGGGCGATGCAGCTCGACCGTGCGTGCCAGCTCGGGATCGAGAGCACGCTCAACGAGCTCGTCCCTGCTCCCAACTGACACTATCTCCCCACAGTCGTCGCAGGTCCACAGGTTGAGCGGGGTCCCCCAGTAGCGGTCGCGAGACAGGGCCCAATCCTTCAAGTTGGCGAGGAAGTCGCCGAGGCGTCCTTCCCCAACGTGCGGAGGATACCAGTTGATCTTGCGGTTGTTCTCAATCAGTTTGTCCTTGACCGCGGTCGTTCGCACGTACCATGAGTCCATGGCGTAGTAGAGGAGCGGGGTATTGCAGCGCCAGCAGAACGGATAGTCGTGTTCATATGGAGCGTAGCGGTAGAGGATCCCCCGCGCCTTAAGATCATCGATGATCTTTTGGTCGGCGTCCTTGACGAACATCCCGACGCACAGCGGAAATTCCTCAGTGAATCTGCCGGCCAGATCGACCGGCTGGAAGAACGGAAGCCCCTTCTCCCGACCGAGATTGTAGTCATCTTCCCCAAATGCGGGTGCAGTATGGACAATCCCAGTTCCCTCCTCCATATTCACGAAGTCAGCGGCGTGCACCCGGTAGGCACGGGGATCGTCGATCAGCCGATACGGAGGCTCGTAGGCAACTCCGACGAGATCGGCCCCGGGAAACTCGCGCACTACTTCATACTCGCCTGTGAGAGCGCTATTCACAAGCTCCTTGGCCAGGATCAGCCGCCCCTCGTCGATCTCCACCTCAACGTAGATCGCCTCCGGAGCAACTGCGAGCCCGACATTCGCCGGTAGGGTCCACGGAGTCGTCGTCCAGGTAAGGAGTGAGGTCTTCCCTGCATGCTCTTGTTTATAATCCGCGTCGGCATCGGAAACGATCCGCATCCGCACTGAGACCGACGGGTCTTTCACCCGCCGGTATCCCTGCGCTACCTCATGCGAGGAGAGCCCGGTTCCGCAGCGCGGACAATAGGGAAGGACCTTGTGTCCTCGGAAGAGGAGTCCCTTCTCGTACATCTGAGACAGTTCCCACCATACGGATTCGATGTATTCGTCGGTGTAGGTGACGTAGGCGTTCTCGAGGTCGATCCAGAATCCCATTCGCTCGATCATCCGCTCCCATTCCGACTTGTACCTCCACACCGACTCCTTGCACTTCTCCACGAACCGCTCAACCCCGTAGGTCTCGATCTCCGGTTTGGAGTTCACCCCGATCTCGCGCTCTACCTCGAGCTCGACCGGGAGGCCGTGCGTGTCCCAGCCTCCTTTGCGCGGGACGTAAAACCCCTGCATCGTCTTGTAGCGGGGGAACAGGTCCTTGTACACCCGCGGCATCAAGTGGCCGAAGTGGGGCCGGCCGTTCGCCGTGGGTGGGCCCTCGTAGAACACATAGCGCGGGCCGTCCTTGGTCGCGGAAAGCGACTTTTCGAACGTATCATTCTCTTTCCAGAACTTGAGAATCTCCTCCTCGCGAGAGATCGGGTCCTTGGGCAGTTTTTCAAATCGATTCATCATCTTCTCCTTACGTAAAGAGCGATTGGCAGATGAAAATTGTAACCGGAAACGCAATGGGACGCCCCTTACCGGGGCACGATAATGTAGATGAGGAGCGGTTGAAAGACTCGGCCTTCCTTTAGCATTGTAAGATCACCCTTCATCTTAGCGCGATAGCGGTGCCCCGTCAAGCGCGCAATTTTCGTATAATTGCACTTGGTAACCAAAGGAGGCGACTTTCAGTATGGCGCGATACCTTCTCGGAGTGGACGTGGGCACGCAGGGAACCAAGGGGGTGCTCGTCCGGACGGACGGTCAAATCGTGGGAACAGCAA
This sequence comes from uncultured Thermotogae bacterium, assembly GCA_964654805.1. Lineage (GTDB taxonomy): Bacteria > Bipolaricaulota > Bipolaricaulia > UBA7950 > UBA9294 > S016-54. Next base: position 6,581 of record CAZZJU010000080.1, read on the forward strand.
GCGCGGAGTACGGACTTCTCCACCCGCGACCGGTGTGGGCCGAGCAGTGGCCGGATGTGTGGTTCGATGCAGCGTGTGCAGTCATCCGTGAGCTCGCGGCCGGTCCCGGGATCTCCCCGCGGGAGATAGCTGGGGTCTGTATCAGCGGGCTGTACGGGGGAAGCGGGATTCCGCTCGATAAGGAGATGCAGCCGGTGCGGCCGTGCCTCATCTGGATGGACCGGCGGGCAACGACCGAAGTCGAATGGATCAAGCAAAACGTCGACCTGGAGCGACTGTTTACCGTGACCGGTAACTGGGTCGACAGCTACTTCGGCTACCCCAAGATCCTGTGGATCAAGAACCACGAGCCGGCTAATTGGAGGCGAACTGCCCTGTTCCTTCCCCCGAATTCCTATATCAACTACCGTCTGACCGGTGAGATCGCAATCGACCATTCCTCGGCCGGGAATCTCGGCGGGCTGTACGATATCCGAGCACATGCCTGGTCAGAGGAAACAGCGCAGGCGCTTGGGATCCCGCTCGAACTGATGCCGGAGCGCATTGTCTCATCAGAGGAGGTGATCGGCGAGGTAACCACTGAGGGAGCACGCCGCACCGGGCTAGCACGCGGTACCCCGGTCCTCGGAGGCGGGGTGGATGCTCCAATGGCAACGTTCGCTGCCGGAGCGCTCGACCGCGGGGATAACGTCGCCATGATGGGGACGTCCACGTGCTGGGGGATCATCCACTCCGGGGAGAACTTCGCCAAAGAGTTAGTCTCCATGCCGTACGTGATTGACGCCAGGAAGAGAACCTACACCTGGGGAGGATCGGCGACCTCCGGGGCGCTTGCCAGTTGGTTCCGGAATGCCGTGCGTGGAGGGGCGGATTCGTTCTCCGATCTCGACCGGGCGGCGGCGGGTGTGCCTCCGGGAAGTCAGGGGCTGATCGCACTTCCCTACTTCATGGGTGAGCGAGCACCGCTGTGGGATCCGCAGGCGCGCGGGGCGTTCGTCGGCCTCACCTTATCCCACACCGCGGGGCATCTATTCCGAGCGCTTCTCGAAGCAACCGCCTATTCCCTACGCCATGCAATTGAAACCGGAACGGAGATTGGGCTTTCGCTTTCCGAAGGGACGACGGTCGTAGGCGGAGTGGCAAAGTCCGAGCTATGGCTGTCGATCCTC
>CAZZJU010000081.1:0-7713 GCA_964654805.1 uncultured Thermotogae bacterium
GAACAGGCACGCGCGCAGGATATTCCTATTATGTCCGAGCTTGATCTCGCGTGTTTGTTTATTCCCAACGTTCCTATTGTGGCCGTTACGGGGACGAACGGAAAGAGCACAACGGTGAAGCTCGTCGAGGCGATCCTGCACTCCCAGGGGCTGCGCGCTGTGAGCGCGGGAAACATCGGAACTCCGGCGATCTCCCTCATCGATCGGTGTTACGATGCGATAGTGCTCGAGGTGAGCAGCTTCCAGCTCGAACAGTCGCACGTGTTCCATCCACACATTGGGGTTCTCCTCAACATTAGCCCTGACCACCTCGGCCGTCACAGGACGATGGCTGAGTACGAAGCGACTAAGCTGCGCCTGTTTTCCAATCAGACCGCGGAAGACATCGCCGTGCTTCCGCGCGCGCTTTCCCGGAAGATCGAGTGGATTAAGGCAAAGCGGGTTCACTACGAAGATGTCCCGTTGCCCGCCTCTACCGGGTTCACTGACCTACTTCCCCACAACCGGGCGAACCTCAGAGCGGCGATAGCCGCAGCGCAGGGAATTGTTGCCTTCAATCCCAATAGCCTCCGTTTCTCCGTGCTTGAGAGCGCGTTCTCCCTTCCGTTCCGGATGCAGGTTGAAGGAAAAATCGACGGTGCTATCGTGGTAAATGACTCTAAGTCGACCAACGCGGCATCCACGATCGCCGCGCTCCGTGGCTTCGAGCGTCCGGTAGTCCTCATCCTCGGAGGGCGTCACAAACGCGCGGGGTACGAAGCGCTTGCTCGGGAGATTGCCGCTCGGAACGTAAAGAAGGTCATTCTCTACGGTGAGGCGGCTGCATACCTTGCCGATCATCTCCAAACTGCTGGTGTCAAGGCATTCACGATCTCACATGATTTTTCAATGGCGGTGAAGTGTGCCGTCGATAACATTTCTGTCGGGGAAGTTCTCCTCTTTTCCCCGGGTTGTTCCAGCTACGATCAGTTTCGGAACTATGAAGAACGTGGAGCTGCCTTCTCAAGGATTATTCGGGCTCATCCCCGCTTTGAACCGGCCTCCCGCATTTAGGTAATCCGTCCGCAGCTTGCCGGACATCTGTCTCATCAGCACCGCACGAAGTTTCATCCCACCTCCGACAGGCTTCCTTTCTGAGATAGGACAGACGGGGTATTCATAAAGCACGTTGGGAAAAGGGCCGGTCGGACGGACGGAGGCGGATCGTCAGGAGATGCGGGTGGAACGAAACACGGACAGAGACGTACTAATCGTTACTTCCCTTCTCCTGTTGTACGGCCTGGTGATGGTGTACAGCGCGAGCGCCCCGTTTTCGCTGCGCCACTATGGGAGTGATGTTTACCTTTTTGTAAAGCAGCTTATCGCTGCTGCTGTCGGGCTTTCCCTTATGTGGGGGCTTTCCCGGTTCGATTACCACCGCCTCGCCCAGCTTGATGATATTCTCCTCTTCGGTGGGGTCCTACTGACAATTCTCACCCTGTTTCCCCGGATTGGGGACGGGCGTTGGCTTGACCTGGGGCCATTTGCTCTCCAACCCACGGAGTTTCTCAAGTTCGCACTGATCGTATACCTGGCGGCGACCATTGTCCGTAAGGGGGAAAGGATGAAGTCATTCGCTGAAGGGGTGTTGCCGTTCGTAATAGTACTGGGGCTGATCGCTGGGGTGGTCATCAACCAACCAGATTTAGGTATGATCATGGTGCTTACGTTTCTTACTATGGCAATGCTTTTCTTCGGGGGCGCGCGGGTACGTCACCTGGTGGGGATAGCAGCGGCGGGAGCGCCGCTTGTTTATCTCGCGGTTCGGTTGGCGCCTTACCGGCTCGCCCGGATAATTGCGTTCATCGATCCACACGCTTATTCGAGCTCATCAGGATACCAGATTATTCAATCGCTGACCGCTATTGGATCGGGAGGAATCTTCGGCCGCGGTCTTGGTGCGTCTCAGGCGAAGCTGTTTTACCTCCCCCAGGCGCAGAGTGACTTTATCTTTTCCATTATCGCAGAGGAATTGGGGATGATAGGAGCGGTCATCCTAATTGGATTGTTCATTGTTTTTGCCTGGAGGGCGTTTGTCATCGCGGTCAATGCGCCTGATGAACTGGGACGCCTTCTTGCACTGGGAATTGGGTTCACCATCTGCTTACAGGCGTTTCTCAATCTTGGGGTGGCTCTCGGGATACTCCCGGTCACCGGACTGACGCTTCCGTTCGTGAGTAACGGCGGTTCGTCTTTGCTCGTTACGTTGGGGATGGTGGGGGTGCTTCTGAATATTTCACGCCAGAGAGGAGGGAAGTAAGATGCGGGTGCTGGTCGCTGGGGGAGGGACAGGAGGACATTTCTATCCAGCTCTTGCTGTTATGGAAGCGCTGGCACGGCGGAGATCGGATATAACGTTAGGCTACGTGGGAACGAAAAGGGGAATCGAAGCCCGTATTTTGCCCTCCTACCCATGGATCAAATTTTACCCTGTACATATTCGCGGCCTTGGCAGAGGCAACATAGCGCAGAATGTTTTTACCCTGTTACTTCTGTTCGTTGCGTTTTTTGAGACAGTTTGGATCTTCATTCGATTTCGCCCGCAGCTTGTGATTGGAATGGGGGGATATGCCTCCTTCACTCCGGTGCTGCTGGGGGCACTCCTCGGGAAGTTCTTCTCGATCAGAACCGTCATCCATGAGCAGAATCTCATCGCTGGATTGACCAATCGGATTCTCTCCCGGTTTGTGGACAAAGTGCTTGTGTCCTATCCCCAAACAGAAAAGTATTTTCCCCATGCTCGGCATGTAGTGGTAACCGGTAATCCGATCAGACAGGAGTTCCTTCTCGCTCAACGCTCCGAGGCAGCTTATCGGCAGTTTGGACTTGATCCGGCAAAGAAAACAGTGCTTGTGTTCGGTGGTTCGCGTGGGTCGACTGCTCTCATAACATTACTTCTGCAAGCGACGGAATCACTTGCTCGGGATAATGATCTTCAGGTCCTACTTGTCACCGGAGAAGCTGAAGACGAAAATGCTATTCGTAGAGCTTTCGCTGATGGGGGGGTAAAAAACGTGGTGGTACGCCGCTACATCGATCGAATGGGCGAGGCGTTTGCTATTTCCGATTTGATCGTATCCCGTGCTGGTGCGACTACACTTGCTGAGATCACTTCCTGCGGAAAACCAGCCCTGCTTGTGCCTTGGGCTGGAGCAGCGGATGACCATCAACGGAAGAACGCCCACTATCTGAAGGAAGCGGAAGCGTGTGCCGTGGCTGAAGAGGAAGAACTAGAAGAGAAAGGCCTTGCCCCCCTAATCGAAGCGATAGTTAGGGATGAGGAGAAGTTAGCGCGAATGGGGCGTAATGCCGCGCGTGTCGGGAAGCGTTCCGCCACCCGGCTGATAATAGGTGAACTTGAGAGATTGGCGCGGGAGGCACGGACGTGATCGAAGCAGGCAAACGGTACCATTTTGTGGGAATCGGAGGAGCGGGAATGAGCGGTCTCGCTGCAGTGATGCTCGCCGGTGGAGCCCGCGTTTCAGGATCGGACCTCCGGGAGAACGAAGCCACCCGTCGGCTTGCCCGCGCAGGCGCGAAGATTTACGTGGGGCATAATGAGCAACACCTCGCTGACCCAGGAATAAATGGTGTGATCGTCTCCTCCGCTATCGGAGAGGATAACGTAGAAGTTATGGCAGCGCATGCGCGGGAGATTCCAGTAGTGCACAGGTTGCACGCCCTTGCCCGCTTGCTGCATGGCTACCGGAGCATTGGGGTGACCGGCACGCATGGGAAGACGACAACGACGGCGATGATCGCTACTATACTGCGTGCAGCGGGCATGGATCCTACCTATCTTATAGGGGCGTACTGCCCTGGACTTGATGGTAATTCTCACCTTGGGGAAGGTGAGTATTTCGTCACTGAGGTGGATGAAAGTGACGGCCTATTTCTCTCCCTTCATCCAACGATCGGAGTGTTGAACAATATCGGCCGTGACCATTTAAACACCTACCGCACGTTTGCAGCGATTAAGGAGAGCTTCGCGCAGTACATCCAACAATCGGACAGAGCGGTATTGGCTATCGATGATCCTAATGTATACTCACTCGCTTCCTCCTCTTCCAACGCTCTTACAGTCGGATTTCATCCGGAGGCCGAGCTTCGTGCTGTTGGAGTGGTGCATCATCGATTTCACACTCGGTTTGAGGTGGTGTTTAACGGCAAGAAATTGGCTACAGTCCAATTACCCGCCCCTGGTGACCACAACGTGCGTAACGCTTTATCCGCGATTGGAGCAGCTTACCTAGCTGGAGTTTCTATTTCCACATCCGCGTCCGCGCTCTCAGGGTTCCAACTACCGCAACGGCGGTTTCAGCTACTAGAGGAGAACGGTGTAACGGTGGTCGATGATTACGCTCACCTGCCGGAGGAGATCGAAGTAACCCTGAACGCAATCCGCACTGGTTGGGAACGGAGGCGGATCGTAGCGATCTTCCAACCCCACCGCTACACCCGTACCCAGACGATCGGGCCGGAGTTCGGTGCAGCGTTTCGTCAAGCGGATACGGTGATTATCACTTCAATTTATCCGGCAAACGAACGTCCAATCCCCGGTGTTTCTTCCCGAGCGATTGTGGAGGCAGTAGCGCGGGAGACGACGGCTGATCTCTACTTCATCCGCAGTAAAGAGGAAGTTCTCACGTTCCTTAAGCGGTACATTGCGCCACACGATTTCATTATCAGCTTCGGTGCAGGGGATATCTGGACAGTAACAGAGGAACTCTCATGTTTCCTGAAGGAGGGAAGGTTCTGTCCGGTGTGAACCCGGGTGAACTCTTGCGTCAACTCGGTAAGGCCGCTGAGGTGCGGTTGAACGAGCCGCTGGCACCGCATACTACGTTCGGAGTAGGGGGCGAGGCTGCCTATTACGTGGTTCCACACCATCCAACAGCCGTTAGGGATATAGTCGGATTATGCCGTGATGCTTCGATTCCTTACATGCTACTCGGTGCGGGATCGAACGTGTTGTTCTCTGATAACGGCTATGCCGGGGTCATTATATCCACCGAGCAATTGACCGGAATCCGGATCGACGGTTTTCACGCTGATGTCTATGCCGGTACGCGCATTGGAGATCTTCTCACCCGGCTTCACCGTGCTGGAATTCATTCTCTGGATTTTCTTTCCGGAATCCCTGGGACCATAGGGGGAGCAATTGCGATGAACGCCGGAATTCCGGAGACGGCGGTAGGCGAACAGGTTAAGCACGTGTGGGCACTCGATGCTGATGGTAATATCTCCTGCTTAGACGGACGAGTATGTCGGTTTTCCTACCGGGACAGTGTGTTTCGCGAGCAACGTCTTCCCATCCTCGCAGTGCGGTTGTACTTGGGCGGTCCCGTTTATGACAGTTGCCAGCTCATTGCTCGGCGGAAGAAGAATCAACCGGTAGGTGTTCGCAGCGCCGGATGTGTGTTCAAAAATCCGCCGGGAGATGCGGCGGGAAGGCTAATCGAGGCCGTCGGATTAAAGGGGTTTCGCGTTGGAATGGCCAAGGTATCTGAAAAACATGCCAATTTCATCATCAACCTTGGTGGGGCGAGTAGCGCGGATATTCGCAAATTAATTGACATTGTGAGGCAAAAGGTGTATAAAAGTTTTCGTATTTTGCTCGAGTTGGAGATAGAGGTCATTGACGGGTGAACGAGGGGGGACCAAAAGGAAGGACCGTTTGTCGGGCTGTTGGTATAGGGGGGGTTCTTATCGCTGCTGCCATCATCACCCTGTATACACCTTGGTTAGGTCTGTTTAATCTGCGGGTGATTGTGGTAAGGGGAAACAACCACATCACCAGCGGAGAGATCGTTCGTGTTTCCGGATTAGGAAACGGCGGCCCTCTTGCTCGCCTTCCGGTTCACCGAGCTGAGAGAGCTTTGGAAACCATCCCTTGGGTGAAGAAAGCCAAGATAACCCGTCATTATCCCCATACAGTAAGAATTGCGATCACGGAGAGGATGCCGATCGCTGCGTTACGAATGGGAGATGATCAACCTTATCTCATTATTGGAGAGGATGGAGTGATTGTGGCGAAAGAGCAGGGAGATAAGGGGGACGTTGCCCATTATCTTGTCGTTACCGGCGTTGCTGTGACTGAAGCGGCCCCCGGGGGACGTATACAGGATACCCAGGTTGTCAATGCCCTTGAGGTATTGCACGAAAAAGGGATCGGCCCTGCCGTGTTTACCACGATAGATTTTTCCGATCCGAGTGAGGTGGTGCTGCATTCTTCCGTAGGTACGGAAGTGCTTTTTGGGCCTACCGATATGATACCAGAACGAGTTAAGGAATTAATGGCGCTGTTGCCAACACTTGATTTAAAGGATTATCGGTCTATAGATCTCAGATTTGGGGGTGAGGCGATACTTGTGCCCCGTAAGGTGGTGAGCCGATGAGAAAAGAGAGAGTGGTGGTCGGCCTGGATGTGGGGACCACCAAAGTTGTCGCATTAGTTGGAAACGTGATCGACGGATCGATCGAGATCATCGGGCTGGGTAAGGCCGAATCCCACGGCCTGGAAAAAGGGGTGGTTGTTGACATCGGCCGCACAATTGCCTCTATACGTAAAGCCGTGGAGGAAGCGGAAAACATGGCCGATGTTAAGATTTCTTCGGTCTACGTGGGAATCGCAGGGAAGCACATTACCTCAATCAATAACAGCGGTACCGTCTCCATCAACCGCCCGGACAGGATTATTACCGAGGACGACGTCCGCCGAGTGGTGGAGACGGCACAGGCAATTCAACTCCCTCCGGAGAGCGAGATGATCCATGTGATCCCGCGACAATACATCGTTGATGGTCAGGACGGAATCACTGATCCGGTTGGAATGACCGGCACGCGCCTTGAGGTCGATGTACATATCGTTACGGGGGCAATCACCGCTGTACACAATCTTGTGCGGTGTGTAGAGGCGCTCGGGATCGGGATCGAGCAGATTGTACTTGAACCACTCGCTTCGTCGATGGCGGTACTCTCATCGGCGGAGAAGGAGCTCGGAGTGATACTGATGGACATCGGCGGAGGAACGACTGACATATCGGTCTTCCGCGGCGGTGACATCTGGTTCTCCAAGGTAATCCCAATCGCTGGCGAGCATATCACGAATGACATTACTGTTGGGCTCCAGACACCGATCGAGGAGGCGGAGCTGATTAAGAAAACTGCTGGAACTGCATTGGTGGATAGTGTATCCGAGGATGAAAAGATTGAAGTGGCGACAATCGGCGGTGATGAGAAAAAGTTGGTTTCCAGGAAGAAGCTCGCTAAGATCATCGAACCACGGGTGGAAGAGCTTCTCGATCTCGGAATGCAGGAGGTGGAGGATGCCGGGTATCGCGATCTCGTTCCAGCAGGGTTAGTCCTCACTGGAGGGACATCGCTTCTTAACGGGATAGCCGAGTTTGCTTCTCAACGCTATGGAATCCCGGTCAGGCGAGGTAAGATTCCGCAAGGGATACACGGTTTGCGAGATATCGTGGAATCTCCAATTTATGCGACCGCGATCGGGCTTTTGCGCTACGCGGTTGAAACGAAGGACTTCAAGAAGCGAAGCTATGCGCAGAAGAAATCGGGTTCGTTAATCAGCAAACTGTTCGCGTGGTTCAACCGATTTTTCCGGGGGTAGAACAGCGATGCCAGAAGATAGGAACCTCATCCCGCCGGCACGGT
>CAZZJU010000082.1:0-958 GCA_964654805.1 uncultured Thermotogae bacterium
GTATCCGCGCTGTCTAGTACCATGGTGACCCCCGTGTGGGATCCCGCCTCTCCTCAAGTTCTCTCACCTCCTCCATTGTTCACCAATGGCAATGGCCTCTCGTCTTGCGCTGCATGTTCCCTCTCAAAGTTGATCGGCGATTCATACCCAATTGATGAGTGACGGCGATGTGGGTTGTACCAACCTTCGATGAACTCAAACACCGCCAACCGCGCCTCAGCACGACTGCTAAACCTCCGGCGATCGAGCAGTTCACACTCCAGGGTGGCAAAGAAACTCTCACACATCGCGTTGTCGTAACAATCCCCCACCGTTCCCATCGATGGCCGCACTCCTCCCTCTCGACATCGTTTACCAAACGCAATCGATGTATACTGCGATCCATGGTCTGAGTGATGTATCACCCCGTCGGGATGACGCTGCCCAATCGCCATCTCTAATGCCTCCATCACCAACTCTGCCCGTAGATGCCCAGCCACCGCCCAACCGACTACCCGCCGGCTGAACGCATCCACCACCACCGCCAGGTACATAAACCCGGCCTGCGTCGGAATGTAGGTGAAATCAGCTACCCACAGCTCGTCAGGAGAGTCAGCTGTGAACTCCCGCTCCACCAGATCCGGCGCTGGATCCGCCTGTTCATCACGCGTTGTCGTCTTTCGTCCTCTACGTCGGCTTACCCCTTCCAGTCCAGCTTGACGCATTAGCCTCGCCACCCGATTGTGTCCTACGTTAACTCCCTCTGCTTTCAGTTCAGCATGGATGCGCGGTGCTCCGTAGGTCCTATGGCTCTGTTCATGAATCACCGTGATCCGCTCAACCAGAACAGCGTTTTGCTGTGAACGTCTCGACGGTCCCCGCTTCCGCCACCCGTAGTACCCGCTGGTGGAGACTCCCAGCACACGGCACATCGTGGCAATCGGATACTGATCCTGGTATGCGCTCACGAACTCGTAGA
>CAZZJU010000082.1:968-7458 GCA_964654805.1 uncultured Thermotogae bacterium
ACCTTGGCGGCACCGAGCCGGCCTCCTGAGCGAACCAGGCCGCTGCTTTTGCCAACATCTCCCGCTCCAGGCGGAGCTGTCGGTTCTCCCGCCGCAACCGCCGCATCTCTTCTCGTTCTTTACTGGTCAGTCCAGAATTGCTCCGGCCTTCGTCCCTGTCTGCTTGCTGTACCCAGGCGCGTATCGTTTCGTAGCATGGTTCGAACTCTTGCGCCAGCTCGTGTGGTGTCCGCCCTGCTCGCACAAGTTCGATCATCTGGTTCCGAAACTCCGCCGGATATTGTGCCCGTGTTCTCGGCATCGTGAACTCCTCCTTTACGAAGTCTTAACCTGTCCGCGAAACCGGGGCAACTTCAGAAAGCTTACGGCAATAGCACTGAGTACAGTGCTGGCAAGTCTCATCGCCCTTCTCCCCCCGTACCTTAGCAAGCTCCTGTTCGATCAGGGTGTCGTGGCCGGCAATATCAGCAAAATCGTATACTACGGCTTGTTAGCCATCGCTACCTACTTGCTTACCTCGATCTTACAGTTTGTAGGTCAAGCGCTTTTCAGTGTTACCAGCAACCGGTTCACGGTGAATGTGAAGAGTCAAGCACTACACCGGCTCCTAGAAATGCCGCTGGAATTTTTTGATAAGCGGCAGAGTGGTTATCTGGTTAACCGGTTGAACGAGGTAGACACCCTTAGTGGGCTGTTCTCCCCGACGATCTTTCGGTTCTTTTCAAGCCTGATTCAATTTGCGGGCGCGATCGGGATCATGGTCGCGATAAGTAGTCGGGTCACTGGGGTAGCGCTGTTATTCCTCCCTCTCTTTTATTTCGTTACCCGCGCGATGAGCCACAGACTAAGAAAGACGTCCCAAGCACTCATGGAGACCGCGGCGCAAACTCGAGGCAGCTTGCAAGAGACCATCTCAGGTGTTTCTGATCTCAAACAATTAACTGCAGAAGGGAGAAAAGCACAGGTGCTCGCAAAACAGTTCGCTTCCGTTGCCACCACCAGAATCCGTCAGTCCATCTCCATGGGGATGGGAACCCAGTCGTTGGGGTTTCTCACCAATGTAGCGAGCATCATCGTCCTGATGCTCTCTGGTATTTACATCGCCAGAGGACAGCTCTCCATCGGTGACTATGTTGCCCTTGCTGGATATACGGGCAAACTGTTCGTGCCTGTGCAGCTCTTCGGCAGTCTCTCGCTCACCCTTCAACCTGTCTTGGTGGCCTTAGCCAGATTAAGTATAATATTTGGGGGTGAAACTGAACAGGAGGTATGGGGTAAAAGACGAGTTGAAAAGATTAATGGCGCTATCGAGTGCCAGAACGTGCGGTTTGCCTACAACCCGGCTAAAGGAGATGTCATTCGAGGGGTGAGTTTCTCCATTAAGCCAGGCGAGCGCGTTGCACTTCTTGGTCCGAACGGGTCGGGAAAGTCCACTATTGTGAAGCTTCTCCTCGGTTTTTATCCAAACTACCGGGGTGAAATTCTGATTGATGGGGTAGAACTGCACAAATATGACGTGGCCTCGCTTCGTAAGGGAATAGGGATCGTGTCTCAAAATGCCTTCTTGTTTACCGGAACGTTGTGGGAAAATGTGAAGATGTCGGTCCCCTCTGCCCCAGATGAGACAATGGAGAGAGTGCTTGCCCTAAGCGGTTGTGCCCACGTATTCAGCGGGGATCTACGGAAGATCTTCATCGCTGAGGCGGGAAGGAACCTATCGGGAGGGCAGAGGCAGGCGGTGGCCATCGCCCGGTGTTTGCTCAAGGATCCGGATCTGCTCATATTCGACGAAGCCACAGCTCATCTGGATATGCAAGCGTGTAAGGCAGTGATGGATGCATTCGTGAATGTATTCTTCGGAAAGACTCGGATTCTGATCGCACATGATCCCGGAATCGCGAAATTCGCTGAGCGGATTCTGCTACTTAAAGATGGCCGCATTAAAGAAGAAGTGTGTTAAAATAGAGCATTCCTCAGCTCTTGCTCCAGCGCATGGCCGATCTTGCCTATGAAAGCGTCGAGGAGAGGCTGGCCCATGTCCTTCTATCATTAGGGCGAAGGCACGGAGTGCGCGAAGGAAGTAATGTACGGATAGATCTTCCGCTTTCTCAGCATGATCTAGCAGATATGATAGGAGCGAGCAGGCAGACGGTGAACCGGGAATTGCGGAAGCTAGCTGAGGAAGGGCTGATCCAAGTGGAGAGGTGTAAGGTCACCATCCTTAATGATGAACGCCTGCGAAATTTACGGTAACGGATGTCCTATTTTACTGGGAAACCGATCTAATCCGCTTTTCTTGCTATTTACCATCAAGGCGATCGAGTTTTGTCACCTAGGTGACAGACGAAGGCGATAAAGGGTGCTAAAGGTGCTAAATTAGCTTTTGTCCCTTCTCTGAGGATCCTAGGGAAGAAAGAAAAAAAGAGATGATGTAGCGATGTCGAAGAAGATGGCGTGGTTAATGGTAGGATTGCTCCTAGTGGTCTTGGTAAGTTCTGCTGCAGTGGCAGGGCCAGTTAAGAACTTTGACAAGATAATAGACAGACTTTGGGGATCGAACACCACCGCCGGAGAGTTGCTCCAGCTAACCTGGCCTGACCTTCTAACCGCTCTACCGCAGAGCGTGTGGAACACAAAGGTTACCTGGGGCAAAAGCGAGTTGGTTTTCCAACGTAAGAAAGCAGAGACAGTTGAAGATCACGAGGCCTCCAAACAAGTAGAATCCCTATTTATCTACGTAGACTGCAGCAATCGAATTAGTGCATCGGGAAGGAACGTATACTACGGTGCTTCAAATACAGTATGGTATCCTCCTTTCTTGGAGATGCCGTACATGTCGGTTTCTGCAGCACTTGATAAAATAGGCGGGTTTTACGTGGGTTTTACAGCGGATGACGGATATGACGTATGGCGGGTGACAACAAATGATACAACGGACGTAGAGGGGGGAGCTTACTATCGGACAGTTAGCTATCACTACGCAGTGGCTCCTGAGGGATATTATCCCCCTGCACAGTTCACACACAGTGCGGGAATCTCGTACAATATACGTTCCTTAGACAGGCGTCATTTGTTAGGAAACACGTGAGCGGAACAGGAGTTAAGAGAGCTTTAGCGGGTTTTTCGTTCGCGGCGGCAGTACTGGCACTTCTTTCGTCGTGGACCGCTGTCTCCCCATTTTCGGCACCGCTTTCTCTATGGGTGGTTAAGTTTCTCGCCCCGCTTTTCGGTGGAGAAATGAGCGCCGTCTTCACGAAATTTAGTCCTCTTGTGATTATACTACCGCTGTTCGGCAGTATGATCTTCGCTGTTCCTTTTCTTGGCTTACGAGAGAGTGTAAGTAATTCGCGTCTTAACCCCTATCTTAACGGTGTCACTATCGGAGTCTTCCTCATCGGGATCGGTGGAGCGTTGGAGTTAGCACTTACGAGAAGCGCCGCTTGGGATCCGTGGCAGGTGATTGAACTCGCTTTTGTACTGTTATTTGGTTTTCTATTGATTCGCTGTGGCCTTGCGGTAATGCGGGCTCCAAGAGATCAATCTGCTTTGATTAGATCCATAGGTTGGTTCATGTTGGTTATTGGTATCTGCTTTTCCTCTTTTGTGCTTCTACCTCTGGGTATTTTGGGGTTAACAGTCCTCTATTTTGAAGTTGGAATAACGTTCCTGCGGTCGCCCAAACTAGATCATTGAACAAGGGAAGCTATTGCTATGGATGCAAAGCCAGCAGTAAGGACATTTTAGAAACAGGGCAATGAACATATGAGGTTTAAAGTTGTGCTTTAGTAATGACGGTATTGGGGTTGGCAGCAGTTAGGGTTATTACTGGTGGGCTTCCGAATTGGGGAGTAGTGTCCTATTGGACATACTAAGGGCTACAATAGGCAGCAAAGTTCCTTTGGAATTCCAACTAGCACGATGTTTACATACTACGTAGTAGCTTGGGTCGGTTTATTGGACACAACGATGCGTGCCGTGGCTCGCGTAGCCAAGTGTGCTGGAAAAGAAGTATACACATTCGAGTCGGGACCCTGCGACCGCAGGTACTAGCCCTTTCCCGCTCTAGGGTTCCACTCAGTGGTAAAATTCTTGGTGAATGGGGTAGCCAAACGGTAAGAGTGCAAGAGGGGGCCGAGTTACTGTGCCGGAAGGCATTGCTCCACCGCGCTTCAGTTCAACTACCAGAGAAGATAAACGTCCTTGCAAACGTGTTTTCTAGATCTCGGTCAGTATTCTTGGCAGGAGGAAGAAACCACATAGTGGAGCGACGACGCAACATGGGTACGGAGCGAGAAACATATCTAAAACGCTGACGACAAGGTTTATGACTACACGCGTACTTTAGGGAGAGATTGTCAGAAAAGATCTGAAAGGGCAGTTTTCCACTGTGCTTGCCGATGCCGCTTCTGTCCCCAGTTAATAGGAAAGATAGGATTTAAAGAGGGATCAGTGAAGCTCTCCGTCCAAAAGGGTGAGGTTCTACTTTGCGTTGAAAAGTTAAGTCCCGTTGACCTCCCGCAAATGGCCCGTGGGTGCACTTCAGAGGGTGCAACCTCAACCTCCAAAGAAAGAAGTCGGGGTGGCCGGGCTTCACTGTGGAAACGGCCGAAGTTGCTTCAATTTAGGGATTCAAAGAAACTTCTCGCCCCTTTGGGTATTATGGAGAACTCCCTTGCTCTCCATCTTCAGAGTGGGCCATTCTGGCAGTTTTCGTAATGAACGTGTGTGCTTTACTGCAGAAAGGCAATCAGTCGATGGAACTCAGCCGTTGATCATGCGTTGGCCACGACTCATTCTTTGTGCAGCAACTTCTCTAACACGAAGTGGATGAAATCGGTGAATAGGATCAGGCGCAGCGCGTTTTCCCGCGTGGCGAACGCAAGGGATATTCCGTGCTCCACTGCGTGGCGGTTGAGGGTTCCGTCGTCGGTAAACTTGGCGAATTTGACGAACCGGTAGAACGGAAGTTCCTCTTCCCCGGTGATCCGGGTGATGACCTCCCGCAGGAACGCTTCTACCGTTACGAATGTCCGCCCCTGCACTTCAATCAGCTCTTCCAGCGTGAGCTCGGCCGGGTTCGCCTCCTTCAAGTAGTCCCACAACACTCCCTCCGGCTGAGGAAGCAGTCCATAGATTGAAAGCCCGTACTCCCCGCGTTGGAACGCGGAGATAGAATTGCGGATGATCCGCTTCCGCCGAGCAAACTGGGGAAGATCGAACCACGATTCGACGAGTTCGGTAATGAATTCCTCGGTCAGGAGATCAGCGAGCACGTCCGGAGTGACCGGTTTCCCGACTGCCGCGATGACGCGCGGGGAGAGGAGGTACCCGTCCCGCGCGAGCGCGCTCAGTGTAGCGCGCTCTGCTCCGACCTGTTCGATGTATGCGTTCTCTACCGCGGCTAGTCCCGTCTCCAAATGAGCTTTCCACGCGGCGAGCGCCCGCTGGAAGATGGCGTCCTTATGCGCGGCCCGCTGCATGCGCCATGCGTTACGAAACGCGTTGTAGAACGGCTTTTCCTTTTTCGGTTTGAAGTAGGGGTCAAGCCCGTTCGCCCGCGCGATCAGCCGGGCGAGGGGGCGGAGTGCCTCCTCTGGGAGCCGAACCCAGTTGTCTTTTACATACGGCGGTTCGATCAGGAGAGATTCGATGAGGGAGAGGAAGAAACCGCGTGCCCGCTTGGCGTGCTCTGCTTGCACGAGTTCTTCCTCAGTCGGAACGAGGCGGACCCTCACTTTACCGATTCCGTCGATTACGATGAGCTCTTCCTTTGCCATCGCGAGAAAAAGGAGGCCGGGAGATCCCGGCCTCCATCCTTACTTGTAGTCAGTATCGAGCGCGTTACTTGCCGGCGAGCGCCGCTTGCGCCGCGGCAAGGCGCGCTACTGGTACGCGGTACGGGCTGCAGCTCACGTAGTCGAGCCCAATGCGATGGCAGAACGCGATCGACCGCGGTTCACCACCGTGTTCACCGCAGATTCCAAGGTGGATGTCCGGCCGGGTCTTGCGCCCGAGCTCACACGCCATTTTGACGAGCTTGCCTACTCCGTCCTGATCGAGAACCTGGAATGGATCGTGGGCGTAGATCCCCTTGGCTACGTACTCCTTCAGGAACTTGCCGGCGTCGTCGCGGGAGAACCCGCACCCCATCTGGGTGAGGTCGTTCGTCCCGAAGCTGAAGAACTCCGCCTCTTGGGCGATCTCGTCGGCGGTGACCGCAGCGCGCGGGACCTCGATCATCGTCCCCACCTTGTACGGGATGTCATCGGTAGTCAATCCGTGTTCCTCGAGGACCTCCTGCGCGGTCTTATCAATCACCGCCCGTTGCAGCTCAAGCTCTTTGACGTTTCCGACGAGCGGGACCATGATTTCGGGATGGACCTTGATCCCCTCCTTGTACACGTTGCACGCCGCCTCGATGATCGCACGGGCCTGCATCTCGGTGATCTCGGGGTAGGTGATTCCAAGGCGGCAGCCGCGGTGCCCGAGC
>CAZZJU010000083.1:0-7248 GCA_964654805.1 uncultured Thermotogae bacterium
GGAGTACCGCTTCGGCGCCGCCGGCGACAGCGACGTCGATGAACCCAGATCTAATCAACTCCCCAGCTATACCGATCGCGTGCGCTGAGCTAGCGCAGGCCGAGACCACCCCGAAGTTACTCCCGCGCAAGCCATACTCGATCGCGATCTCACCGGCGACGGCGTTTGGCATAAGCCGGGGAATGAAAAACGGGCTCACCCGCCGCGGTCCCTGCTCGAACAGGACTTTGAAATTGGCGGACATCGTCTCCAGCCCGCCGATTCCGGTCCCAGCGATGACCCCGCTCCGCTCTGGATCAAGGTCATCTGGGTCGAGCCCGGCGTCGGCAAGAGCAAGCTTCGCCGCCACTAGCCCAAATTGGGCTGAACGATCGATTCGCCGGGCGCGGCGGCGATCCATGTGTTCAAGCGGATCGAAGTCGCGGACCGGAGCACCGATCTTCACGTCTATTCCGTCGAGATCGACGATATCGTCGACCCGCCTCACCCCGCTCTCCCCGACCCGCAGACCTTCCCAGAACGCATCCTTACCCGTTCCAATTGGGGTTATCGGGCCGATGCCGGTGATAACTACCCGTTTATCCACCTGTCCCCCTGATCATCTCTTGAACGCGCAGGAAGGCGAGCTCCTCTTCCGTTCCTTCGGCGTCGGCGAGCTTCGCGATCCGCGATCGTACGGAAGCTACATCTACCTCTTCTGCAGGGATGGCTTCCTGAGCGAGAACAGTAACTCCGGATTTATCGACCCGGAGTAGTCCTGAGGAAACCGCGAATCGATACTCTTGTCCGCCCGCTTTCACCCGAAGCGGAGCAGGAACAAGTGCAGCGAGAAGCGGGGCATGTCCGTTCATTATTCCGAATTCTCCGCGCGGACTTCTGGCAACAACAAGCTCAGCCTCGCCGGAGAACAGAGTCTTTTCCGCCGTACGCAATTCGCAGTGCATCATCCACTCCTTGCGGGAGACTATATGAGAGATGGGTTTCCCAGTCAACCCCCATGTACCAAGGTTTCAATATACGCGCTCACGATCGAATCAGCCAGCTCGGCTTCTTCCTCCGAAAGTCTAATCACACCACTTTTCTCAACGGGATGGGAGATAAGCCAGTTAAGGGCCCGGGCAAGTCCTGATCCAAGCTCAATTCCTTCGTCCGCAGCGCAGTTTCGGCAGAGGATACCCCCGCGGCGCGGAAGGAACCGGAACGGCCCCTTCGTATCACCGCAGCGCACGCACGAACGCAGGTAGGGACGGTGCCCGAGGATGGAGAGAAGTTTCAGTTCGACCGCGAGCTTGAGCACTGCCTCCTCTCCCTGGGGGAGAAGCGCAAGGAACTGCGCAAATAATAAATAAGAATCCTCCTCAGCTTGATGCGGCGGTAACAGTCGGTCAAGAAGTCGAGCGACAGCAAGAGCGGAAGTAACCGCCCCCAAGTCGCACTTCACAGATTCGTACCCGTCGAGGAGTGTCCCTTGGCTAATAAGGTCAAGACGATTGCGGGGATAATAGACAACCTCCACCTTGTTCAGTAGGTCAAACACCCCGCCGAGGCGGGAGTTCAAACGTCGCGCCCCCTTGGCAATCGCAGTCCGCTTCCCGCGGTCGCGCAGGAACAGAGTGACGATGATATCGGCTTCAGCGAACTCACGCGTCCGCAGGACGAAGCCTTCGCCGCGCTCGAGTCCCACTCTACTCCGGCGCCCCCGCGATTATCTCCACGCTCCGACTCGCTCCGATCCGGTTCGCCCCAGCCTCGATCATCCGCACCGCGGTTTCGTAGTCGCGGATCCCACCAGCCGCCTTCACCCCCATCCCATCGCCAACCGTGCGGCGTAGGAGGGCTACGTCCTCCACAGTCGCTCCGCCGGGACCAAACCCGGTGGAGGTCTTGACGAAGTCGGCTCCGCCTGCCTTGGCGAGGATTGCCCCGGCCACCTTCTCCTGTTCGTCCAGCAGGGCCGTCTCTAGGATAACTTTGACCAACACCTTCCCTGGGGCCTTGCGGGCTGCGTTGCACACCGCGCGGATGTCGGTGAGAACCGCCTCGTAATCCCCTTCCTTGAGGGCGGCGACGTTGATCACCATATCGAGTTCTTCCGCCCCAGCAGCGATCGCTTTTTGTGCCTCGAACTCCTTCACCTCCGGTGTGGTCATTCCGTGCGGGAACCCGATCACTGCGCACACCCTCACCGAAGTGTCTACGGTGAGTTCACGGGCGAGCGCAACGTGGCACGGGTTGACGCATACGGAGTAGAAACCGTACCGGTTTGCTTCGGCACACAACCGTTTCACGCCCTCCACGGTCGCGGTAGGACCGAGAAGGGTGTGATCGATCATCTTCGCCAGGTCCTTCTTGCGCATCCTGCCCTCCTTTATCCAGTCTCCTCCAACACAGCTTCCTTCCGTTTCCTCTCCAACAGATGGAAGCTTCGCCCTGCCTCGTGCACAAACCCAGTTAGAAGATACCCCTTTCCAAACAGCGTCTCAAACACCTCTCGTGCCTTCACCCGCCAGTCGCGTGCGAGTTTCGGAAAGGAGGCAAGGAGGCGGTTGAAATCCACCGGCACCTCGACGAGGATTACCCCTCCTCCGGGCGCGGGATCGAACTCGAGGAGCTGTCTCACCCCGCTTCCCACCGCCCGGGTTTTGGTCACCACCTCCATTCGGTCAAGTCCAAGCCGATAATGAGCGGGCGGTTCCCCGTGGTCCACAACCCCAGTCACTCGTGGGGAGTCGATCCACCATTCGATCGCGATCCGATCCGTCGCTAAGCCACCGTCGGTCGGCCCGGGCAGCGGTCCGTACAGGTTGCGAATGTACCCAACCCCGACTGCCCCAAGCCGGTTGAACGCGATGTGAGCGTCGATCCCCCGCAACGGGTCGACCGCGAATTGCACCAGAGAGATCCCACTACGGCGCGCGTACCGGCGCTCGGCCCGGCGCAGTCCCTGTCCGACCCCGCGGTTCCGCGCCTTCTCCCGTACCCCGATGAACATGGTGGATGCGGTGTAGCTCCGACCGCCCGGCCAGACCAAATCGACCAACGCCCCGAGAAGTTCGTCCGAATCGGCGTCATAGGCACCGAGCATGATCCCGCCCGCGTCCCTGACCGTCACCAGCGCATGCGGGGGGATGACCAGCCGTTCCCATCCACCAGAAAGCTCGAACTGTAGTTCCTCGAGGGCAGCTATATCGGCGTGTTCCCGCAACGGTCTGGTCGCGATGTTCATCGATCCGTCGTCATTCCCGCTCGGTCAGCCGCTCGATCTCTGTGGCATCGCGTGTCCAGCCCTTGCGCACCGCCACCCGCAGCTCGAGGAATACGTGCTTACCCAACAGATGTTCGATCTCCATCCGCGCCTGAGTTCCGATTTTCTTGATCAGGCTTCCGCCCTTACCGATAATGATGCCCTTCTGTGAGTCACGGTCGACCACGATCTCCGCCTTGATCTCCAGGATCCCGTCATCTCGCTCGTGCATCCACTTTACCCGCACCGCCGTTGAGTATGGCACTTCCTGGTAAGTAAGCTGAAATACCTTCTCTCGGATTAGCTCGGCAATCAGGAACTCCTCTGATCGGTCGGTCTTCATGTCCGGAGGGAACAGAGGCGGTCTCTCCGGAAGGTAGGAGATGATCGTGTTAATCGCGTCGTCGATCCCCAGCCCTTGCGTGGCGCAAATCGGGATCAGCTCGGCGAACTTGCCGGTAGCCTCGTAGGCAAGGAGAGTTTCCTCGAGGGCGTTACCCTTGGCGAGATCGACCTTGTTGACGAGCAGGATCATCGGAGGGAGCGGTTCCGGCAGACGATCGAACAGTTGTTTGTCGTAATCGGTAACCTCCCCCCACGGCTCGACCATGTACGCAATCACGTCAACTTCGCGCAGGGCGCGGAACGCCTCGCGCAGTATGCGCCGGCTGAGCAGGTTTTCCGGCTCGTGCAAACCCGGGGTATCGACGAACACGATCTGCGCTTCTTCGGTCGTGTAGATACACCGGATCCGGTTACGCGTTGTCTGCGGCTTATCCGAAGTGATAAGCAGTTTCTCTCCCATTACCGCGTTTAAGAACGTCGATTTCCCTACGTTCGTCTGTCCGAGTATCCCTACGAAACCAGCTTTAAACGATCCCATCGGTGATCTCCCCCTTCAGTACCGCCTCTCCCATTCGCACGATCTCCTGAGACAGCGATCGGTCGTGTTCCAGATAAGCGCTGTAGCCCCGCACCCGGTCGTACAGCATACGCACACCCTCACCCGCCTGCTCCGGTCCTTGGAAATCGAGCGCCTGGGCAGCGCACAGGTATTCGATAGCAACTATGTTAGCCAGGTTCTCACACACTTTTACACCCTTATGCGCCGAGATCGACGCCATGCTGTTGTGGTCCTCTTTGCCGCCGGATGTGGGGATGGAGTCGGAAAGGGCCGGATGACACAAGACCTTGTTCTCGCTTGCCAAGGCGGCGGCAGTGTATTGAGCAAGCATAAACCCCGAGTTTATACCCCGTTCCTTCACCAGAAACGGCGGCAGCCCGCGCTCCGGCGAGTTCAGCAACCGGTCGATCCGCCGTTCGGCGATGTTCCCGATCTCAGCGAGCGCGAGCGTCGCCATCTCGAGAGCCAGTCCGATGATTTCCCCGTGGAAGTTACCGCCGGACGCGATCGCACCGTCTGGGAACAGAAGCGGGTTGTCCGTAGCTGAGTTGATCTCGATTTCGAGTTTCTCCCGCAGGAACGAGAGGGCCTCCCACGCCGGGCCAAGGACCTGCGGAATGCAGCGCAGGCTGTAGGCGTCCTGGACATCATCATCTGTCGAGTCGATAAGGGAGCTTCCAGCAATGAGGTCCCTGATCATGGAAGCGATCCGCATTTGTCCGGGATGGGGGCGTGCAGCGTGCATCTGCGGTAAGAACGGTGCGGAGAACCCGCGCAGTCCCTCAAGCGACATGGCAGCAGCACCGATCGCCGCGTTTAAAACTTTCATTCCATAGATGTAGACGAGGAACCCAAGTCCTGTCATATACTGCGTTCCGTTCAGGAGGGCCAATCCTTCCTTCGGAGCGAGCTCTAGCGGCGGACGCCCGATCCGTCTCAGCGCCTCCTTCCCAGATATCCGTTCTCCGTGGTCGATTGCCTCACCCTCGCCAATAAGAACCAGGGCTATGTGAGCAAGTGGGGCAAGGTCACCGGAAGAACCAACCGAACCCTGGGCAGGGACGATCGGGTGAATCCCCTGGTTCAGCATTTCCAATAGGTAATCGATGGTACTGGACCTAATTCCGGACATCCCCTTCAAGAGCGAGTTAATACGAAAAAGCATCATCGCCCGCACCGCCCTCTCGGGGAGTGGTTTCCCAACCCCGACCGAATGCGAGAGAATGATGTTCCGCTGCAGTTCGCGCAAACGAGCACCGGGGATCGATTCCGTGCTTAGACGGCCGAATCCTGTGTTTATCCCGTATACTGGCGTTCCTGCAGACACAACTTCTTCCACGTGTGCCGCTGCGTGTCCAACCTTATCCCACGCTTCCCTGCTAATTTCCACCAGCTCATTGGAAAATACAACTTCTGCCGCTTGCTCGAGAGTGAGGTTATTCCCGTCCAGTTCGATCATTCTATCACCAAAGCGGAGTATACCGGGAAGAAAAATCGTTGTAAAGCGCAGTTTCAATTACTATACTCAATTTGTATGCGCACTCTGATCACTGAAATTGGACAGCTCGTCACCCCGCGCGGCCGTGGCCCGTTAGATGGCAAAGGGATGGCCGACCTTCACGTACGCGATCGGGTGGATATATTGATCGAGGACGGGAGAATCTCCCGCATCGACCGATCCATCCCACAAACAGGTATAGACAAGGTGATAAACGCCCATGGAATGATCGCCCTTCCTGGATTTGTCGATCCCCATACTCATGCGGTGTTTGCCGGCACCCGAGAGGACGAGTTCCTCGCCCGCGCACGCGGCCTCCCCTACGACGGTGGTGGAATCTTAGAGACAGCTCAGGCCGTACGAAACACGAGCGAGGACGACTTGACAAAGAACACCCGCACTTATCTCAAGCGCATGTTGGCATGGGGGACAACTACCGTCGAGGTAAAGAGTGGTTACGGATTGGACTTAGACAACGAAGTGAAGCTCCTCCTTGCCGTACGGAGGGCGCGGCGAAGCGTCCCTGTCCGGATTGTGCCGACCTTCCTCGGCGCACATGCCTTCCCTCCAGACGTGCGTCGCGATGACTACATTTCAACGATCATCACCGAGATGATTCCTACGGTGCGTCGCAGGAGGCTAGCTCAGTTCTGCGATGTTTTCTGTGATAAAGGTTTTTACTCGATCTCCGAAACCCGCACCATCCTGCGGGCCGCGCGTGGAGCCGGGCTCAGGCTCAAGCTGCACGTGGACGAACTTGCAGCAGGTGGTGGGGCAGAGCTCGCCGCAGAGCTCGCTGCCACATCCGCCGATCACCTTCTCAAAGTCACGGAACGAGGAATGCTTAAATTAAAAGAAGCGGGGGTAATTCCCGTGCTTCTTCCCGGCACGGCGTTCACCCTGAATACCGAGTACGCCCCGGCCCGCCGGATGATTGAGCTCGGTCTTCCGGTCGCTTTAGGAACGGACTTCAACCCAGGGACCTGTCTCATCCTGTCCATGCTCATCATAATCGGACTGGCCGTCATGCGGATGCAAATGACAATCGAGGAAGCGATAACCGCTGCGACACTCAACGCCGCTGCTGCCCTTGAACTCGCCGATGAGATCGGGTCCTTGGAGGAGGGCAAAGCAGCGGATATCATCCTACTCGATCTGAAAAATTACCGTCAGATCCCGTATTTCTTCGGTCATAATCCGGTAAGAACCGTGATCTGCGGGGGTAAAATAGTTCACGAAGTGAAATGAAGTGAAATGGTGACTGCTCTCGCTTACGCTAAGCTGAACCTCTCCCTACGTGTACGCGCCCGCAGAGAGGATGGGTTTCACGAGATCGACTCCATCGTTCAGACAATCGACCTTTCCGACCGTCTCGAGTTTCATTTCTCAGGCGACTACCTCCGGGTGGAAAGCCCCTTCGCTCCTGAACAAGACCTGGTGTACCGGGCAGCCAGCTCCCTGCTCGCCGAGAAGCATGTTTCAACCGGTGTGAGAATCGTGTTGAGCAAAAGGATCCCAACCGGAGCTGGTCTTGGGGGCGGCTCGAGCGACGCCGCCTGCGTGCTCACCGTCCTCAATCGGCTCATCTCCCCGCCGCTTCCC
>CAZZJU010000084.1:0-7200 GCA_964654805.1 uncultured Thermotogae bacterium
AGGCGCTGTTCGTAACCCGGGAATGCGTCAAGGAGGGAATGGTATTCGAGAAGGGAGGATACTTCCACAACCGATTTCAGCTGATCCCGCCGCTCACCATCCGCCGCCAGACGATTGATCGCGCGTTGGAGATCTTCGACAGAGCTTTCACACGTGCCGAGAAGTACTTTGGAACAAAGTAATCGAGTAGGAGCGGATCAAGTGGTCTGTTAAACTTGTTAGTCAAGCCGTGGTTGTCCACTGCGGGCTGAAACAAGGAAATAGTCAAGGAGGATTTTGATGCGACAAGCTCCGGAGATCGCCGTATTCGGCAGCGTCAACGTCGATTTTGTAACCCAGATGGAACGTTTTCCTGAACCCGGAGAGACTATAATTGCGCAGGGATTCGCCCGGTTCCCCGGCGGGAAGGGTGCCAACCAGGCGGTGGCGGCCGCCCGCATGGGAGGGCGGGTATCCTTCTACGGTAAGGTGGGGGCGGATGTATTCGGTGAGGAGCTTCTCACCAGCTTACAGGGGAATGGAGTTCGCATTGAAGGAGTTATGCGAGAGGAAAACACTCCGTCCGGAATAGCGAGTATTTGGGTAACAAGCGATGGTGAAAACGCCATCGCCTATACCCCTGGAGCGAATGCACGGATAGACACTGGATACGTTGACAGCATCCTCCCTGCCCTCAGTTGCGTCAAAATCATTCTCCTCCAACTTGAAATTCCCATAAAGTCAATCGCGTATCTTCTAAATCGATTACCCTCAGCCGCCCCTTTGGTTATTCTCAACCCAGCACCAGCCCAAAATATCGTAGGATTAAACCTAGAACGAGTAGACATCATCACACCAAATCGAGGAGAACTTATTACTCTAACCGATGAAACGGACATAAAAAAAGCCGCTGAAAAACTGCTCGCGCGCGGCGTAAAAACCGTGATATGTACCGACGGTGAAGAAGGTGCCTACTTAATCGATGACGACAACTTTCGACATTTCGACCCTTTCCCCATCGAGCCGGTGGACACTACAGCTGCTGGAGATGCATTCAACGGTGCACTAGCCGCTGTTCTAGCGAATGATAGATCACTTGACACAGCTATCACATGGGCCAACGCTGCTGGAGCATTGGCAGCAACGCGGCAAGGGGCCCAACCATCTCTGCCAACTTTAACAGAGGTGGTAAATTTATTAAAGGCCGACCAGTTTCATTGATCAACTTGCGCCCGCTCAATAGCGACTTGCACAAGAAGCGTCACCATGTTGTAGAGGAGGAACGATTGTCTCTGTTGACAGCTCAGCCACCCGCGATTGCCCTTCTCAGCGCCAGTTTTTGCCACCCGCTCGATGATTGCTAATAGCTTTTTTATGAAAGCTACTGGATGGTGTCCCGGAGTTGATTGTACATAGATCACCCCTGTGTCAATGAGTTTTAGCTATTGTTTCCGGTTCCCGCTCCGTTATTAAAGTCGAGGACTGCTACAGCCCAATCAAAAAGCTGGGAATTACGACTGATGATGTGCAAATGATCCTTATTCATCGGAGCTAGCATGACAATCAGGCAGAAAAATTCCACAATGCAGTACTGCACACCGTTATCTTGCTAACCTATAACTCACCGACGTCGATCGGAAGCATAGCTCTCATTATCCTAAAGGTAAGCGCAAATCTCGATTTTTTGTCCGCCAACTGAGAGCAGGTATAATCGATCGCAACAGTCGAAAACGCAAAGGAGGAACAACCGCGATGATACACTTCCGGCGGATGGTAGCAATTTTTTTACTCTCGTTCATTCTTTTCGTCTCAATAGTGCAAGCTAACAGCACTCCTCAGCTGCGTATAAGCCTCCCCCCGGTGATGGGGTCACTTCCCATCGCACTTGCGAACGGTTGGGGGCTTTTCACCAAACACGGAGTAGATGTTAAAGTGATTGGGCTGAGTGATAACCAAGCGCGAAGTCTGGCCCTTATGGCCGGAAATATTGATGGAATGGTATGCGACCTCACTACAGCTGTGCTCCTCTACACATCGGGAACGGACATTGTAATCACAAGTACAGCCTACAAGCCGATACAAACTGGCAGTCTCGCTCTTCTTACTCAAAGTTACTTTAAAATAAACTCTATTGATGACCTTCTCTCCAAAACCGCTCCGGGCAGTAGCTTAAAGTCAATCGCTATAACTTCGATGAGCAATATAGAGTACGATATTGACAAACTTATGGAGTATCTTCATTACCACATTAACCCAGACAAGGATTACTCGTACTGGCACGATCTCCTTCAAGTAGCAACTTTCCTCTCCCTCGGGTCAGTATACGCCGCTGTTTTACCCGAACCTTACATAACTTACATTTCCAATTACCCGTCTTTGATGAAGGGCAGCCATCTCGTACATCTGTCGGATTTCGAAGGGATCGATCTTCTGCCAAGTGTTGTTGTATTTCGCCGTGATTTTGTCAGTTCTCATCCCGAGTTAGTGAAACGATTTTACGCGGCGTATCGAGAAGCAGTGGAGCGGATTAACAATTCATCGCGTGAAGAGTTGATCTCTCTGGGAATCAACGAAGCCCTGTCGCTATTCTTTCCCGGGCTAACGGATGAAGCTGTTCCTGAAGGCATTATGGATACGTTTGTTATCCCTCATTTCCAGATCCCGGGAACAGTTTCCCAAGAAAACTTCAAAAATGTTATTGACTGGGTCAATGCAAAGCGCTATACGTGGAAGCACCCGACTTATAAGGAGATGACAACCGATCAATTCGTAAAATGATCGAGGTACGCTCCATTAAAATTGAATACGGGCCTCCTGGAACCGCTGTGCTTGCGGTAGACGGAGTAGATTTCACCTTAGAAAAGGGTAAAAGTCTTGCCCTAATCGGACCGTCTGGCTGCGGCAAGACCACCATTCTATTTTCGATAGCCGGTCTCCTCCCTCCTACCGAAGGGAGGATTTTAATTTCCGGGGAGCCGGTCTCTGGTCCCCGCCGCGATGTTGCCCTCATTTTGCAAAACGCCGGATTGCTCCCATGGAAGACAGTGTGGCAGAACGCGAACTTGTCGCTCCTTCTCTCAGGAGAGTACCCGAAACAGAACGCCGCTGCGGTCCTAAACGAGCTCGGTCTGCTCGAGGTTAAAGATAGATTTCCAGCGGAGCTTTCCGAAGGAATGAAACGACGGGTGGGGATCGCACGTGCCCTATCCACAGCCCCTTCTGTAATGCTGATGGATGAACCCCTGGCAAGTTTGGATACTCTCACCCGCGAGCGCATTCAAGACCTCTTTTTAACGCTGTGGCAGGAGCATAAGTTTTCCCTTATCCTCGTGACCCACGACATCGAAGAAGCAGCGTTTCTCGGTCAGGAGATCATCGTCCTCACCGAACGACCAGCGAGAATTAAGGGCAAAGTAGAAAATTCGGGCATGGGAGCTCTCGATTACCGAGAGAGTGGTGAATACACTAAAATCGTGCGCCGACTGCGCGAGGTGCTTGAAGGATGATGAATCGGATACTGACATACGTTGTCAGTGTGTGCGCAATCCTATTCCTATGGGAGATGGCAAGTATCGCGGTGAACGCTATCGACCACGCGGCGCTCCTCCCCGGGCCGTTTGACGCGCTCTCTCAAGTGGTGAAAAATGCGAATGAGTTACAGCATCATTTCTTCGCAAGCGCGTGGCGATTAGTCCTCGCGATTTTGATCGCTCTCAGCGTCGGTGTTCCGCTCGGCCTTACAATCGGGCGTGAGCCAACCCTCGATCGGTTCTTATCTCCAATTATTTACATCACCTATCCGATCCCGCAAGTGGCACTCATCTTGTTTCTGTTTGTGGTATTCGGAACGGGAAGTGCAACAAAAATAATGATGGTAGCACTTGTCCTCTTCTTTCAGATCCTCGTTTCAGCACGGGGAGCAGCGAAAAACATTCCTGAAGAGTACATTATCAGCGTGCGTTCCGCCGGGGCGAGTCGGTGGCAGATATACTGGCATGTAATCCTGCCAGCCAGCCTTCCGGATATATTAACAAGTGTGCGGGTAAGCATCGGACTGGGAATCGCTTTTCTGTACATTGCAGAAACAAATGCAGCTCTTGGCACCGGCCTCGGCGGATACATCAACAAGCACATGCTTTTCCAGCGTGATCGCGCTTTTGCTGGTATCATCGCCCTTGCGATTCTTGGGTTGATTCTTTACTTGATAGTAGACGGTCTGGAAAGGCTTCTGTGCCGTTGGAAGTACGTAGCTCGTCGATCTCGTTGATCTGCATCGACAACTTGGTTAGGATCGAAAAATGGAATTGAATAGAATTTACATCGTCGCCAACCCTACTAAAGAAGGGGTACTGCGTACCCTTGCAATTCTTAAAGCCTGGTGCAGTTTAAAAGAAATACAGGGCATTCCCGTGACGGATAGCGTTCCAAAAGTAGAACCGGAAGGGGCGCTTATAGTCGCTTTGGGAGGAGACGGAACAGTCTTACGCGCTGCTGAGATGTTCGCCCAGTTTGAGATACCGATTCTCGGTGCCAACTTAGGCTCACTCGGCTTCCTCACCCAAGTGCGCGCTGTCTCACTTACTCAAGCTTTGGAGGAAATCCTAAACGGGCATTTCACCGTAGAAACCCGAATGCGGCTTTCCTACAAAACAAGCGGGCAAACTGGCACCGTACTTAACGATCTTGTGTTCCTTGGAGAGGGGCCAACCCGGTTCTGCGAACTTGACTTATACCACGCGGACAGCGGTACGATCGCTACTTATCCCGGTGATGGTTTGATCATCTCTACTCCCACGGGCTCAACCGCGTACAATCTATCGGCTGGGGGCCCAGTGATAGTCCCGGAGACGAATTGCATCGTAGTAACACCTCTGGCTACTCATTGTCTGGGCCTGCGTCCGTTGATATTCCCTGCAGAAATCCAATTACGAGTTCGCACACGTACCCAAAGCACTCTCATAGCGGATGGCGATGTAATTGCTGATCTTTCTCCTGGAGCTGAAATTATAGTGACTCGTGCCTCTATCCCTACACTCCTGGTTCGTATCGGGGCTACCCCACCGTTTTTTCGATTCCTTGCTGAAAAGCTAAATTGGAGCTCTCAAACGAATCGCAAGCGCAAGCCCCTGTAGTTTTCCCCTCTGTGCCGTATAATGAGGCGGCGAAAGCCGAGAGGTGAGTAAAATGGTGAAGAAGGGTACATTTCGCGTAAAGAGCGGGCTGGCAGAGATGTTGAAGGGCGGGGTTATCATGGACGTCACCACTGCCGAGCAGGCCAAGATCGCGGAAAAGGCGGGAGCGGTGGCGGTGATGGCGTTGGAACGGGTGCCGGCTGACATTCGCGCTCAGGGGGGAGTGGCGCGGATGGCTGATCCCAAAAAGGTAAAGGAAATTCAAGAAGCTGTCTCCATCCCTGTGATGGCCAAGGTAAGGATTGGACATTTCGTCGAAGCCCAAATTCTGGAATCACTTGAGGTTGACTACATCGATGAGTCCGAAGTCCTCACTCCAGCCGATCCCCGGTATCATATTGATAAATGGGCGTTCACCGTCCCGTTCGTGTGCGGGGCACGCGACCTTGGTGAGGCCTGCCGCCGGATCGGAGAAGGGGCGGCGATGATCCGCACTAAGGGGGAGCCCGGCACCGGGAACGTGATCGAAGCGGTTAAGCACATGCGACTGATGCAGGAGCAAATCCGCGCTGTGCTCGCTGCACCCGGCGACGAGCTGATGAAGATGGCAAAGGAGATGGGGGCCCCGTATGAGATCCTACTCCTCATCCGCGAGAAGGGACGCCTTCCGGTAGTTAACTTCGCTGCTGGTGGGATCGCCACTCCTGCCGATGCCGCGCTGATGATGCAGCTCGGAGCGGACGGAGTGTTTGTGGGAAGCGGAATTTTCAAGTCATCTGATCCAGAAAAGCGAGCACGAGCGATTGTCGAGGCAACGACCCACTACAACGATCCGAAGGTTCTGGCTGAGGTTTCCACTGGACTCGGTGAAGCAATGCCTGGGATAGAGATTGAGGAAATCCCACCACACGAGATGATGCAGGTTCGATGAATGAAAGGTGCAATCGGGGTCCTCGGGTTGCAAGGGGCTGTACGCGAGCATATTTCCAGCCTTTCCCGGTTGGGAGTAATTGCGCGAGCGGTTAAGAAAGCAAGGGAGCTTGAGGGCTTAAGCGGATTGATCCTCCCCGGTGGGGAATCTACGGCAATATCCCTCCTCGCTGGTGGAGAATTATTGACTCGTTTGCGCGAGATGGCCCGGAACGGCTTTCCGTTCTTTGGAACTTGCGCCGGGATGATCCTTCTGGCACGGGAGATAGAAGGGCAGGATACTGCTTACATTCAGGCGATCGATATCGCGGTAGCAAGGAACGCCTCCGGCAGGCAGGTGCATAGTTTCGAGACTGTACTGTCTGTGGAAGGAATCGGAGAAGATGTGCCAGCGGTGTTCATCCGGGCTCCATATATCACCCGCATGGGGCCGGGAGTGCGGGCGCTGGCGCGGCACGAAGGAGCGGTGGTTATGGCTCAGGAAGGGAATGTGATTGCGACAAGTTTTCATCCCGAGCTCACCGACGATTTACGCATCCACCGTTACTTCATTGAGATAGTAGAAAATTACGAAAGGGAGGTAAAACAATGAGCAAAGTGGCAATCAACGGGTTCGGTCGGATTGGAAGAGCATTCTTCCGCATCGCCTATGGAGATCCGGCTCTTGACATCGTAGCAATAAACGATCCGTTCATTTCGCCGGACACAGCACGATATCTTCTCACTTACGATACTGTGTATCGTCGCTATGGGAAGACGGTTGAGACTGTAGAGGATGGAATAAAAGTTGACGGCAAATTTATCCCTCTGCTTGCCGAAAAGGATCCCAAAGATCTTCCGTGGGGGAAGGAAGGGATCGACCTTGTAATCGAGTCTACCGGGGTCTTCCTCACTCGCGAGAAAGCCTCTCTCCACCTTGAAGCGGGAGCCAAGCGGGTTCTCCTTTCCGCTCCGCCGAAGAGCGAGGACATCCGCCAGTTTGTGTACGGCGTAAACCACAAGGAATATGATCCGAAAAGGGATGTGATCCTCGCTGCGGCATCGTGTACGACAAACTCCCTTGCTCCGGTGGCCTATGTATTAGAGAAGGAATTCGGAATCGTGCATGCATTCTTGTCCACAGTGCACGGATATACCGCAGACCAGCGGCTAGTCGACT
>CAZZJU010000085.1:0-7197 GCA_964654805.1 uncultured Thermotogae bacterium
ATTCCGTGGATCCTGTCAGCATTGATCATCGGGTACAGCTGGATCTGGATGTATAACTACCAGGCAGGAATGATCAATTCCATCCTGCACGCTGTGGGGTTACGGCCGATCCACTGGCTCAACAACATGAAAATGGCTTTATGGGCGCTAGTAATTGCTAACATTTGGCGTGGAACCCCGTTCACCATGCTGTTTGTAGAAGCGGGGTTAAAAACCATTCCCAGCGAGCCGTACGAAGCAGCACGTGTCGACGGCGCAACATCATGGCAGAGCTTCTGGTATATTACTGTCCCGCTTCTCCGCCCGACTCTGACCATCAACCTCATCCTGACCACCATGTGGACGTTCAACCTGTTCGACACCATTTTAGTAATGACCCGTGGTGGGCCAGCAAACGCTACCCTTACTACCGCGATGTATATGTATAAATCGGCATTTGAATACGGCTTGTTGAGCTATGGTGCCGCGATTGCCATTGTGATGTTAGTGATCAACGCGCTTTTGGCAGTGCTCTATTTCTACACCGTGGGGAGACAAAAATGAAGAAATTGTCCAAACTTTTTATCTACGGATTCCTAGTCTTCTATGCTGTTTTCACTTTAATGCCCATATACTGGGTGTTTGTTACTTCGATCAAACCAGCCAGCGAAGTTACTAGCTTCCCCCCCACTTTGATTCCTCACCACTTCTCTTTGGAGCATTATGTGTTCGTATTTACTAAAACACGAGTTGTCCAAGGGATAAAGAACAGCCTCATCGTAACATTGGCAGTCACTGGAATCTCTCTAATCGCCGCCAGTATGGCCGGATATGCACTAGCTCGTTTTCGATTCCCTGGCAAAGGTGCGGTGAGCGCTGCCATATTGGGACTGTACCTGATTCCACCAGTGGTCAATGTAATCCCGCTATTTTTGCTCGTCCGCACAATGCATCTATTAAACACACTATGGTCTTTGATCCTAGTATATCAGGGATTGGTTCTGCCACTCCTTACCTTCCTACTGCGCAATTACTTCGCGAGTATCCCCCGCGCCTTGGAAGAATCAGCCCTGATCGACGGATGTACAAGAATAGGCGCGTTATGGAGAATAACGCTGCCACTGTCTATACCCGGCCTAGCTACAGCTGCTATCTTTGCGTTCATATTCTCCTGGAATGAGTTTATATTCGCTCTTCTCTTCCTGTACTCCGACAAATTGAAGACATTCCAAATCACGCTGATGGAGTTCGTAAAACTATATCGGATCGACTGGGGAGCCCTCACTGCGGCCATGGTTATAGGAATGGTCCCCGTTTTAGCCTTCTTGGTAATAGCACAACGCTATTTGATAGCTGGTCTGCTTGGCGGAGCGGTGAAGCGTTGAAAAGTTGCAGCAGTGTGGTTGTTCCTGCTTAAAGCAAGTCGTGTTGTGCTCAGATTACCTTAATAACTCCCGCTGGTTAGCACACCAGCGGGAGTTATTATTATTCACTCCTCAGTCACAATTTTTAATCGGTTGTTTTCTCTTCCAATGCGTCCTTCACCGCTTTAAGAACTTCATCAGGCTTAACAGGCTTTTGCAACACAGCTTTTACTCCTATCATCTTGGGAGAAGTGGGCTCTAATGGGGATTGCAACCCCAATGCTGTGAGCAAGATTCGAGGAATATTCTTGGTCTTATCATTCTCACGCAGTCTATCGACCACATTGAACCCTTCTCCCCACGTTTCCATCATTACATCGATGATTATTAATTCGGGTAACTCTGTCTCTGCCTTTGCTAATCCCTCTTTGCCACTGCCTGCGCTGATAACCTCATAAGAATTTGCCTCCAAAAGCTGCTTCATACTCCGGACAAAGTCCGGGTCATCGTCGATAACCAGTATCTTTTTCATTTCCCCTCCTTAGTACCGTTAGGTAAAGTAAAAATGAACTTCGCCCATTTGCCTTCCTCGGATTCCACCCATATCCTTCCGCCGTGCTTTTCCACTATTTCTTTACAGATAAAAAGGCCAAGACCTGTTCCAGTCCTACCTACAAACGCCGGGTTATCCAACCGACCGAATTTCTTGAATAGCAATGCCATTTTATCCTTGGGTATACCCGGCCCTTCATTGTAGACGCTAAGAACTACCTCATCTGAGCTTTCTTGAGCGTCAAGGACAACATTCCCGCCTTCTCTTCCGTATTTCACTGCATTGGAAAGCAAATTATCATATACTATCCTTAAAAGATCTCGGTCAGCTTCCACACATAACCCAGCGGGAATGTTATTCCGTATCATCATCTTTCTTCTTTCTAGCTCTTGCTTCAAACTCTCGATCACTGGTTCCACAACGGAGTGAACAGCAAGCCTCTGTTTGTTAACCTTAAGCTCTCCCCGTTCTGCTCTTGATAACTCAAGATAATTTTTGATCATTTCATGAAAATAATCCAAGCTACGTCCGACTGCGTCCAATGCTTCTTTCTGAGCCGGGGAAAGCTCTCCCAGATAGCCATCCTTCACTGTATACAGCCCCATAATCGCTGAAGACAACGGATTTTTAAGCTCATGAGCGACAAAGCCAAGCATATCCATATAATTTTTGGTAACCGCCTGAAGCCGCTCATCCAGCTCTCTCAGCACTTTCCGATGGATAATGTTCTGTCTTCCTGCAGGGCAACTTACATAGCACGTTCCACACCTAATGCAGCGTTCAGGTATCAAATCGGGCTTACCATCTACTAGATGAATCGCCTTTGTGGGGCAAAACAGCTCACACGCACCACATCCCACGCATAAACCATAAAATAGCACGTCATCAATTAAATCAAAGCCGCTTAATTTCGTAGTCTTCGTAAGTTGGGCAAACAGACTTAACGCTTGATCGTTTCCTCTCTGGATGTTGCTAACGAGGGATGAAATAGCAGTTGGAGCTGGCGGACATCCGGGAAGAGAGAAATCAACGGAGATCAATACGGGCAAGGCAACGTACGAAAACTGTTCTGGGCGTGGTTCTTGCCCTCCTCTGGCAAAGCGCATTATTCCACCAAAGGTAGCGCACGATCCTAACGCTACTATGACCTCCGCCCGGTCCCGCAAGCTCTTGACGAAGTCAAGTGCTTCTTCATCCTGACGGCAGAATGAACCGGAGATGAACATAACGTCCGCTTTATCTCCAACCTTGTCTCCGAGATAAGTGCAAGACACATCAGCTATCTGTGTCAACTTAGGCAGCGCTCTAAGAAAAGCGACCCCACATCCCTCGCATCCTCCAACATTCACGAGGGCAACTTTCAACTTTCGCTCGCTGACTTTTCTATCTGAGGTTTTGTGCTCTTTCGTAACGATATCAGTCATAGCTCCCATCCTCAATGGATCACGCAAGGTATGCAAGGATCATAAATTCTGATTATTACTTCTGCTAACTTTGCCGGAGCACCTTTAAGAACCTCTTTAACTGCACTAAAATTAAATTGCGTAGGTGTAAAGATTTTTAAGTTTTCGATACATCCTTCTTTGTCCAATTCCACAAGATGTATGAGTGTCCCTCGGGGAGCCTCCACTACTCCGATTCCCGCACCGGACCGCACAGGAACTTCCGTCAATTTAACCGGAGCATCAACATTCAGCACACGAAATATCTCCTTTACCCTCTCGATAGCAAGTTTCAGCTCTTGCAGTCTCGCTCGTTGAATGCCAAGGAGGGACGCATCTGTAAAACCAAGAAATTTATTTAGCCTAGCGCGGGGGCCTACCTCAGTCGGTTGATCACCGTATATCAACGACAGAGCGTTACCAGAAGAATCGAATTTCTCGACAAAGTTGGGGTTCACTCTCGTGGGGCTACCATAAAACAGATCTGTAGCGAGATATGGTCCATTAAATATTATCTTTTCCATCTGCTGTGCCACTGGACTCTTCTTAAGACATTTTTTAAATCCGTCGATGAAGGAATCGATTAAATTTTCAAGTTCATCCCCCATTTCCAGAATCTTATCCCTAACTTTAGTGGTTAAAGCTTGGTTCATGCCCCCTATTGCCATATTAAAAGGATGCACAGAACTGCCCCCGATCATTTGTAAAAGCCGCGAGGCTTGTTCCAATCCTGTAACCGCCTCTTGCTGAAACTCCATCACCGCATCTGGGGGCACAAAATCTGGTATAGTAAGGAAAAACTGCATAAAATGGCTTTGCAGGCGGTTGACCAATACGCTGGCCTCTCGCAAGAGCAGTCCTTCCCTAGGAGGCCTGATGCCAAGTGCATCTTCAACTGCTTCGCAAACAGCTGCGCCTTGAACAGCGTGGCATACACCACAAATGCGCATTACAGCAGGGACAACAAACGTAAATCCTCTTCCCTTAACCAAAGTTTCAAATCCCCTAAGTGCTGAATACGGATTTAAATTTACGCTGACAATTTGCCCGTTGGTGTCAGTCTCTAAAGAGATCCTCAATTCCCCTGCTATCCGCGTGAGTTCTAGCTGTATATCGACCACTTCATACTCTCCCATCCGGCGACTTTATGCAGAGCCTCTTTATTTTACCACCCGTCCCAATAAAATCCCACTGCTCTACTCCGTAATTCCACCTGATAACCAATTCAGAACGGCCGGTACTTCGACACGTATTCGGCCTCAACCTCCGACATTCATCAAAATTGGCGATATGAAGCACTATAAGGATCGAGAGCATTTCCGAATTCGACCCGATTACGCGCACAAGTATACCTGGATTCCAACTGTTTTGGACGTTAGACTTGACATCGTCGCAGAAAATGACCCGCTGCA
Source organism: uncultured Thermotogae bacterium (assembly GCA_964654805.1). Classification (GTDB taxonomy): domain Bacteria; phylum Bipolaricaulota; class Bipolaricaulia; order UBA7950; family UBA9294; genus S016-54. Next base: position 4,751 of record CAZZJU010000085.1, read on the forward strand.
CCGGGTAGGAGTTGACGCTGAGCTTAAATTATATTTATAAATAAGGAAGCCATTACCCGAAAAGAGGCCCGTGATGACGAAAGATGACGTAATCGGAGAGGTTAAACGAGTTGTTCTGGCCCGAGCCACCGATGAGCAAATTCGTAAAGGTCGCAAGGGGAGCGGCGGAGCCGTTACTGCTTTGCTCCTTGCTGGACAGGAAAGAGGAATGTTCGATGCGGTGGTAGCCACCGTCAAACGGAGGGGAATAGAAGGTGCGGCGGTGGTTATAAAGGACAAAGACACCCTTCTTCGCACGGCTGGCTCAAGATGGACTCTCGTTGAAAACTTGCGATTACTTTACCAGGCACTCTCTTCCTATCAAGCTAATAAAGCCGCTGTAGTGTGCACGCCTTGCCAAGCGCACTTTCTAAGACAAACGGCTATTTTCCCCCTCGTGGAAGGATCCGACATTTCGGAAAGATTAACACTGACGATCGGGCTCTTTTGCATGGGTACTTTCAGCCAACCGTCGTTTACCGCTTTCTTACGGCGTCGTTTTGGGATCTCCCCTTCCGAGGTTACTGATATAGACCTGCGTGATGGCTTCCTGTACGTAGAAACAACTGGTTTATCAGCTGCACTAAAAATCTCCATATCCGAGGCGACGGAATTTGTGAATATGGGATGTCTTCTTTGTGATGATTACACTGCCCGTGACGCTGATATCTCAGCAGGTGTAGCAGCTACAGCGCCTGGCTGGACTGTACTTCTTATTCGCACTGACGTAGGAGAAGAAGCATTAAAATTCGGCGAAGCAAACTGCTTTGTAGAAACTGCACCCGCTCCATCCGGGGTAGTTGATGAAGTTCGTTGCAGAGCAGAGGAGAAAATACGCCGATCAACTTCATATAAGCTGACAATTTTCTGACTTATCGGAGCTCAATCCAGGGATCATCCCAGCTGGCAGATACCACAATCCCAGGGGCTAATGTACGATGTCTTGCAATTCAGCATGGATCTCCTCTTCGTCACACGGCTAGCCTTTCCCTGGGTGGTAACAAGCGATAGGGAAACAAAATTAGTTCGTGCTCACAAACTTTGACACTAAATTTCATAGTTTTCGACTGTTAACTTGTAATGGTTAACCGCGCTAGTTATTAGTTATCATCTTCCATTTCCCGGACAAGCGGCAAATCTGGACCGGCAAGTCCGTTTTTGGTAGTGTAGTGGGGCGATGGAACGGGAGAAGCTGCGTGAGCTTGTGATCGAGATTCTGCGGGATAACCCGCAGACGCACCTAAACGCGGTGATCGGGGAGATCAAGCGACGCAATCCCGATTTCCGCAGTTACGATGCGCTTTCGGTCCAGGAGATCATCTGGGAGCTCCTCCTCCAGGGGGTACTCGCCCCGGGGAAGAACTCGCTCAACCTGAATCTCCCGTTCATCCATCTCACTGAGTACGGGGAGCGGGCCCTTTCCGAGGAGACGATCCTCCAAGATCCTTCCGGCTATATACAGAAATTGGAAGCCCGAATCGGTCGTGCGCTTCCCCCGGTCATCTCCGCCTACTTGCGGGAGAGCCTCCGTTCGTTCCTCGCCGGGCGGGATCTTGCCTCTGCGGTCCTCCTCGGGATCGCAGCTACGGAGTGCTTGCGGGAGCTCGCCGATAAGCTTCCGGGTGAGCTTCCGGTTGACGTCACCGGCCTTGCCCACCGGTTCGTTCTCCTCAGGTTTTCCCAGGCAGAGGCCGACTCCCTCGCCATCGCGGTATCCGGCCTGCGCCGGATTGCAGGCTACACGCTGGATCATAACGGACGACCCGCCGCCCGGGAGGTGACCCGGGAGACGGTGCATGCGCACCTTCTCCTGTTTTTCGATCACTGTGCCCAACTGTACGCCGCGCTCGATCGACTCGCGCGAAACTAGGTTGCCGGGATTGCAACTGGCGGCTATCCTTGGGCCAAACTCCATGGAGGTAGACACAAATTGGCGGATGAGATACGCGTTGTTCAGTACGGACTCGGGCCGATCGGATCGGCGATCGCGCGGTTGATCCACTCCCGGGGCGCCCTCAAACTCGTCGGCGGGGTGGATATCGCTCCGGAGAAGGTGGGGAAGGACCTGGGCGAAGTGATCGGGCTCGGGGAGAAGCTTGGGATTCCGGTGGCGAAGACGCTGGCGGAAGCGCTTTCCACCGCCCCGGCCGACGTTGTTGTGCACACGACGAGCTCCTACTTCGACCTGTTCTCCGACCAGATCCGCGAGATCCTGGAGGCGGGACTCGACGTGGTCTCCACCGCGGAGGAGCTGTCGTTCCCGTGGCTTGCCCATCGGGATGAAGCGGAGAGGATCGATCGGATCGCCAAGCGGATGGGCAAGACCGTGCTTGGGACTGGGGTGAACCCTGGGTTCCTCATGGACGCGCTCCCGCTTTCCCTCACCGCGATCTGTCAACAGGTGACCC
>CAZZJU010000086.1:0-7101 GCA_964654805.1 uncultured Thermotogae bacterium
TAGTATAGAGCAGGCAATTGAGCGAGCTGGAACGTTGGATAAAGAGGCTCTGATTAAGGCGTTGGAGGAGACGAAGTATGACTCCCCTCTTGGGGAGACCGTAACATTCACCCCGTCCAACGTGATCAAGCATCAGGGCTTCCAGGGCCAAAAGATCTTGCAGTGGCAAGATGGTGAACAGCAGGTGATTTGGCCATTCGAGTACGCCACTGCTGATTTCGTGTACCCATTTCACTTCGGCGGAGAGTAGAACTCTACGGATGAGTTTGCACCGGGTCGGCAAAACCCGGCCCGGTGCAAAAAGGTTAGGTCAAGTATGATATTTGCAAGGAAACTAAACTGGAAGAAAACTCTAACATCACTCCTCACTGTTACCGTAATGGTCGCTCTTGCAACGTGGAAACCATACGTACTGATCCAAGGACTGCAACGTGGAGGGTTGTATGCACTGATCGCCCTTCCAATGGCTCTCATCCTTGGGATCGTCGGGATTATCAATCTCGCCCACGGTGAGTTCATGATGCTTGGTGCTTACTTCGCCTATTGGTTAAGTATTTATATTGGAATCGATCCACTCATTGCAATGCTCCCTGCGTTTGCAGCATTCTTAATCGTTGGCGCAATCACTTACCTAATTATAATCAAGCCGGTACTCAAAGCGCCAGAGCTGAACCAGCTACTTTTGACATTCGGATTAGCCATGGTCCTCTCCGAGTTTGCTAATTTGATGTGGACTTCACAATCGAGAAAATTGCCGCTCCACTATGTATACTCATCGGCAAGTATTGGATCGCTTACGTTCGGAACTTTTGGATTTACTTATCTCATCGGAGCAACGGTTGTACTCACCGTTCTCCTCTGGTTTCTTCGTTATACTCGAACTGGGCAAGCAGCTCTCGCTGTAGGCCAGAATCCCCGCGGGGCGAAGTTGGTCGGAATTGATGTCCATCGCACTTATCTTTTGATCTTTAGCCTTTCCATTGCCTTGATTGCCGCTATCGGCGGGTTGTTCCTTGCTGGACACTCAATCTTCCCAGAGGTAGGAGCACCTTACACGATGAAATCGTTCTGTCTCATCGCCATGGCTGGGGTGGGAAATCTACCTGCTATCCTCTGGATGGGGCTGGTGCTGGGAACCGCCGAGTCATTCATCTCCTCCTTCCAGGGGTACGGCGGATGGTCGGATGTCGTCTTCTTCACTCTCCTCATCGTCGTGATCATGGCCAAGTCATACCGGAGGTACATCGCATGAAGAACTGGAGATATGTTGTATACGGGATTATCTTCGTTATGGCTGTCTGCTTTCCCTTCTACTCTGGGCTATACCTCCGCCAAGTAGCAATAACTATCTTAATTTACATGGGGCTCGCACTGAGTTGGGACATGCTCCTGCGCTCGGGGCAATTGAGCTTCGGTACCGCTGGTTTCTTCGGGCTGGGGGCCTACGCGGCCGTGCTGCTGCAGTTGAGCACTGGGATTCACCCGATCATCGGGATCATCCTCGGCGGAGCAGTGGCGTTCATCGTGGCGCTGTTGCTGGGATTCGCCGTCTTACGGCTGCGCGGGATGTACTTTGCCATCGTCACACTGGCGCTGGCGAGCATATTCATGCTGATCGTTAAGAACATCCCTGCCCTCACCGGGGGACCGGCCGGTAAGATGCTTCCATCGGTCGTCTTTGGAGGCGACGCCAGCAAGATGTACTGGCTGGCGCTGGCTACCGTCCTGATCACCGTCGCCGCCTCCGAGTTCTTCCAGCGGACGCGGATCTACTTCGCCCTTACCTCCATCCGCGACAATGAGCTCGTCGCCAAGTCGAGTGGAGTTGACGTGTTCAGGTATCTGGTGTTTGCCTTCGCCGTTACCGCCGCACTGCAGGGGATCATCGGCGGAACTTACGCGCAGATCTATGGGTTCGTCTCTCCGGAGGAGACCTTCAATATCAACTTCCTCCTCCTCCCTTTGGCAATGGCGCTGCTGGGCGGGATCTATAGCACGGTCGGGCCGATCGTCGGCGCGCTGGTCCTCGGGGCGTTGGGGGAGTACCTGAAACTGCAGATTCCGTACGGACACCGCTTGGTCTATGGGGTGATCATCATCATCGTCATGCTGTTCATGTCGCGGGGGATCGTGGGAACGTTCCAAACGATCACCCGTCGTATGCAAAAGAAAAGGAAGGTCATCATATGATGCACCGAATGCCAACGGTCACGGGAGAAAGCGACAATCGAATCTACCAATTGGAAGTACAACCAGCTCCCATTCTGAGGACGAAGGCTTTAACCATTCACTTTGGTGGATTAGTTGCGCTCGATGGAGTGAACTTAGAGCTTGGGAAAGATGAAATTTTAGGAATAATCGGTCCCAACGGAGCGGGGAAGAGCACTCTCATCAACGTCATTTCCGGAGTGTATCTACCCTCTAGTGGCAGAGTGTTCTTTGACGGAAGAGACGTTACCCCCTTGCCCGCGCATGCCAGGTGCAGGATGGGAATCGGGAGGACCTTCCAATTGATCCATCCGCTCACCGATCTAAACGCGCTGGAGAACATCATGGTCGCCGCGCTGTTCGGCCGTGGCATGAACCTGCGGGAGGCACGCAAGGAGGCAATCGCGATCGCCGATTCCCTCGGCCTCGCCGACCTGAACCGCGACGTATCGAGCCTCACCGCCCTGGAGATCAAAAAGATGGAGATCGCCCGCGCCCTAGCGTCCCGGCCCAAGGTGCTGTTCCTTGATGAGATCATGGCCGGCCTCAATATCGACGAGACCGATGAGATCATCGCCGCCGCGCGGAAGATTCGCTCGTGCGGAGTCGCGCTCTGCGTCGTTGAACACGTGATGAGCGTCATCCGCAAGCTGACCGATCGGGTGGTCGTCCTGGACGGCGGGAGGGTAATCGCTAACGGCCCGTACGAAGAGGTCTCCAGCAATGATCGGGTGATCAAAGCCTATCTTGGGGAGGAAGATTAGATGCTTTTCGTGAACAAGATCAACAATTTCTACGGCAAACAACACGTACTTTGGGATCTGTCACTGGAGGTTGGAGAAGAGTGCGTGGGGTTGTTTGGTCCCAACGGTGCGGGGAAAACCACGCTTGTGAACGCGATCCTGGGCATCACCCGAGCAGCCAGTGGGACGATCACCTTCCTTGGAAAGCCAATCCATCACCTTCCCACCCACCGCATTATCCGTAGTGGAATTGCTGTAGTTCCGCAGGAACGGGAGCTGTTTCCGATCATGTCTGTGCGGGGAAACCTGGAAGTAGGGGCGGCTTACGTCCCAAACGGTAGGAAACAAATGGAAAAACAGTTAAAGATGGCATTTGAGATGTTTCCTATCCTTCAAGCGAGGATGCAACAACTGGCAGGAACACTCAGCGGTGGAGAGCAGCGAATGCTAGCAATCGCTCGCGCCCTGATGGCCGATCCGAAGCTCATCATCCTCGATGAGCCGTCACTGGGCCTGCAACCATCCTTGGTCTCTGAGCTATTCCACAAACTGCGGGAAATCAAGGAGCAAGTTGCTGTTCTTGTTGCGGAGCAGAACGTACACCAGGCAATGAAGGCGGTAGACCGTGGATATGTGATTGAAAATGGTCGAATTGTGATGGAAGGAAATGCTGATGAGCTATCAGGAAACGACCACATTCGGAAGTCCTACCTCGGTCTGTGAGAGATTACCTGAGTTAGGAGGCGATATGAAAGCGTTGGGAATCAGCGGAAGCCCGCGGAAGGCAAGCAATACCGAGGCGTACCTGCGCGCGGCCCTGGAGACGCTCGAGGAAAACGGCGTGGAAACCGAGCTCGTCACACTCGTCGATAAGAGAATAAACCCATGCAAGGCTTGTTATATGTGCTGGCAGGCAAAGAGCTACGAGTGTCAGCAGCGGGGGGACGATTTCCATGCGCTGTTTGAACGGATGGTCGCCGCCGATGCAATCATCCTCGGGTCTCCGGTCCACTACAGCGCGGTCTACCCCTCGCTGTGGTCATTACTGGTGCGGGCAAGCTTCCCCGGGATACGAAACCATCCGAAGAGCGGGCCGCGCCTGTTTGACAGGAAGATCGGCGGTCCGATCACCGTAGCACGGCGGGCGGGACAAAACTTCGCGCTCGCGCAGCTTCTGCTCTGGTTCAACCTCAATAACTTCGTCATCCCTGGCTCGATGTACTGGAACGTCGGGGTGGCTCGCACCGTCGGCGACGCAGCCAAGGACGAGGAAGGGATGGACATCGTCAAGCAGTTTGCCGAAAACGTCGCTTGGCTGCTGGAGAAAACACGTGACCAACAAGAACCAAAAAGGAGATGAGCGAGATGGTGGAAAAAGCGATCGCCAGCGCTTATCCTGGTGTCGGGACAGTCTACAACATCGCGAACATCATCGCGAACAACGCCTCACAATGCGGCTTTCCCGACAAGACGGCCGTAATCGATACAGGCAAACAGGGAAACAAAAGGTTCTCCTACGCCCAGCTGAACGCCAGGGCCAACCGACTGGCCCATGCCCTGGCCAAGGCCGGAGTCGGCAAAGGGGATCGGGTCTTCGCCCTTCTCCCCAACAAGGTGGAGACGATCGAGACGATCCTCGCCTGCTTCAAGATCGGGGCGATATACACCCCGGCGAACTTCCGACTATCGACCGAGGAGCTGAAATTCCTCATCGGTGACACCATCCCGAAGATTCTAATCTACGACACCGAATACAGCGAGAAGGTGGCCGAGATCCTGAACCAGTACCCTGATCTGAGCGCGGTGGAGCTCGGCGGCTCGACAACCGAGAAGGCCGTCGAATACTACGCGTTCACCGCCGACATGCCGGAGACGAACCCCAGCGTCACGACCGCACCTGATGATATCTGCATGATCCTATTCACCGCTGGGACCACCGGGATGCCGAAGGGGGTGAAGCTCACCCACAGAGGGACCTTCTTCGCCTCACTCTACAACGGCATCTCCGCTTCACTCACCCGGGACGACGTCTACTTCGGCACCGCCCCCCTGTTCCACTCCGGCGGGATCACGGTCTTCCAGATGTATGTGCTGATGATCAATGGGACGATCGTACTGGAACCCCGCTGGTCTCCGCAGGAGGCACTGGAGATCATCAAGGAGTATGGGGTTACCTACCACTTTGGAATCGCCACGCAGCTCAAGATGCTGGTCCAGGTGGACGGTTGGGAGAACTACGTCGCATCCCTCCGCGCAGTGAACGGGGGTGGGGAACCGCAGCCGGAGGAGCTGAAGCGAGCATTTATCGACCGGGGGATCGCCTACGTAAGCGGATATGGCCTGACAGAGACCGGTGCCACCGGCCTCAATTGGCCAGCAAGGACTAAGGATGACCCCACTCTGACCAGGGGAAGTGAGTGCATGGGAAAACCACCTGGGTTTCTCGAGCTGAAGATCGTCGACGAAACTGGTAAGGAAGTAAAAACTAATGAGGTAGGTGAGATCATCATTCGTCGTGAACCAACCGGAGCGGCCGGATACTGGAACCGCCCGGAGGATGAAGCAAAGAAATTCAGAGGGGATTGGATATTCACCGGCGACCTAGGAAAGAGGGACGAGGACGGGTACTTCTACGTCCTCGGCCGGGCGGACGACATGATCATAAGTGGAGGGGAGAATATTTACCCAGCCGAGATCGAGAGAGCGATCCTTACCCATCCCAAGGTGGCCAACGTCGTCGTTGTCCGGGGGAGGCATCCTAAGTGGGGGCAGACCCCAAAGGCAATTATTGTCCCAAAGTCTGGTCAGACGTTGACCGAAGAGGAAATTACTGCACATGTCGAGAAACTACTCGCCTCGTTCAAGAAGCCGCGGAAGATTGTGTTCGTTGACTCTCTTCCCAAGGCCGAGACTGGGAAGATCGACAAGCGTAAGATCAAGGAGCTTTACGAGGAGAGGTAGATGCTATGATAACAGAGATAACAGACGAAGGAACCAACTGATGATAGGAAGGGAGTACATAAAGCGGTACGCCTTCTCCGCTCGCTGTACTACATACAGATAGGAGAGAGTCTCTGGATAAACGGTTCCTTCCCCAGCGGCCCAGCGGTCAACTGCTCTTGGACCGGCGTTGTAAGCGAGAAGGGCGGAGTCGAGATCGCCTCCGAAACGATCCAGAAGGTAGCGCAAATACCATACCCCGAACTCGATATTGATCTCTGGTCGATAGAGATCCGCTGCGGTAAAGTCAACCACTCCCAACCGCTCAGCAATCCAGTGCCCAGTATCCGGAGTGACCTGCATTAACCCGATCGCACCTGCGGATGAGACGACATCAGGCCGAAACCTGCTTTCCGCCCGGATGACTCCGTAGACAAGGAATGGATCAATCCCCTGATTATCACACGCCGTTATGATCTCCTGCTCGTAGCGCAGCGGATAGTAAAGCGAAACCCCGAACAATCCTCCAATGAACAACAGTGCAAGGCTAAGTAATGCCCAAACTATCTTGCCTCGATATGCGGTCTTTCTCATCATCACCTATAATACCAGTTTGAGGCGATTCGAGTGATCGGACAAGTGCAGGTGATCGTCCGATGAGGGTTTTTTTGCGCCGTCTGTGGGATACGTTCACGAGCGGCTTATTGGCCATACTTCCCATCGGGCTGACTTTCTACATACTCTGGACCCTTTATCGGATGTTGGACAGTCTGGTAGGACGATACACCCCGTTCGGGGAGATGGTTGAACGAGCCCTCGGAAGATGGATCCCCGGAATGGGGATTTACATGCTCGTCATCCTCATCATGCTGATCGGGCTGATCACGCGCAATTTTATGGGCCGAGCCATTCAGTACTACCTCGATCGTATCTTCTCGGCACTCCCCGGAATACGGGGGATGTACGTGGCGCTAAAGCGGTTTTCCCATGCACTTCTAGCGCATGATAGCGCCTCGTTCCAAAAAGTGGTTATGTTCGAATACCCGCGGGACGGGATTTGGATCATCGGACTGGTCACCAACGAGGAAGTGGGTAAGCTACGCGATGCCTCAGGGGAGGAATCGATACTTGTGTACGCTCCTACAGCGCCGAATCCCCTTTCCGGGATGATGCTCATTGTTCCAAAGAAAAAAGTGACCTATCTAGACAT
>CAZZJU010000087.1:0-7065 GCA_964654805.1 uncultured Thermotogae bacterium
CGGATTCGACGCGGTGATCGGGAATCCGCCGTACGTGCGAGCAGCTCTCGGAGAACAAGGCCTACCTCAAGACCGCGTACGCGATCTACACCGGCACAGCCGACCTTTACGTCTACTTCTACGAGAGGGCCCATCGCCTCCTGCGGCGAGAAGGGAGGTTCGGGATGATCACCTCCAACAAGTTCATCCGCGCCGCCTACGGCGAGGTGCTGCGGAAGTATCTCGCTGAAAATGCCCATATCGCCGAGCTGATCGACTTCAACGATCTACCTGTTTTCCCGGACGTATCGGCCTATCCGTGCATTGTCCTGACGGTGAAGACAGGCAGCGGCCCGACGCGCTACCTGCGCGTCCCCGCCCTGGAGTTTGACTCCCTCTCCGAGTTGGTGAAGAAGATGGCCGCTGAGCTCCCGCCGGAAGCGATCTCCGGCGCGAACTGGCGGCTGATGAGCGCGGCGGAGTATGCGATCCTGAAAAAGATGGAGCAGGTGAGCGTTCCGTTGAAAGCCTGGTTGAGAGAAGTCGAGATCCGCCGTGGCGTACTCACCGGGCTCAACAAGGCGTTCTTCATCGACGAGGAGACGCGGGTGCGGCTGATCGCCGAGGATCCGAAGAGCGCCGAACTGATCAAGCCGCTTGTCATCGGCGAGGACATCAAACGCTACGAGATCGAGTACAAGGGACGGTATCTGATCTGGACGTACGTTGGTGTCCCCATCGAGGATTATCCCGCAATCTTTAACCATCTTAAGCGATTCTAGCCGGAGCTGGAGAAGCGCTGGGATAAAGGTGACCACTGGTGGGAGCTGCGGCATTGCGACTACTACGCGGACTTTGAGAAGCCGAAGATTATCTACCCGGTGATCGCCCGAGAAAATACCTTCGGTTTCGACACGAACGGCTTTTTCTCGAACGATAAAACTTTCATCGTTCCTAATGCCAATTATTTTTGCCTAACCTTGCTCAATTCGGCATTAGGTTTTCTTTGGGCTCGAAGCCTGCTATCTGCATTGCGAGGAGGATTTCTGGAGTATAGAGCTCAGTCAATGGTGAAGTTCCCCATCCGCCGCATCGCCTTCACCACCCCGAAGGAGGAGCGCACGCGGCTGGTGGAAGAGGGGAAGCAATTTTATCAGGACTTTCTAAAGACCAAAGATTCAGCTCCTATCCTGGATTTGGTTGAGCAGTGCCTGCCGAAGGATAACAAAGGTAACTTCATCCAAGAGAAGGAACAGTCCGATGTCGTCCATGATCTATTGGCCTTCCTCGCCGAACGGATGATGGAGCTGAATAAAGAAAAGCAGGAAAAGATCAGAGCTTTTTTGGAATGGCTCGCGGTGGAGCTCCAGATAAAACCTGATAAGAAAGGGAACACCGGGATCGAAGCCCTGACCGGAAAAACCAAGCTCAAGAATTACCTCGGCGACTATCAGAAAGGCGAAGAAGCCCTTCCCTTCGATGCGCTGTGGGCGATCCTGCGCAAGAACAAAACCCGCATCGCGAGGAACCTCTCTCCGTCGTTCATGCAAGAGGTGAAACGGGCTTACGAAGAGAGCCTGTCCGATCTCCTTCCCATCAAGGAGAAGCTTCGCCTCACCGACGACCTCATCGATCAGATCGTCTACCGCCTCTACGGACTCACGGAAGAAGAGATCAGAATCGTAGAAGAACGGAAATAAGTTTCAGCACGTGGAAGGTGTCAGTTGTATAATTTAGTTGTACAATCGACCATAATTATTGTACAGTTGTGCGGAGGTTGCAATGCTAAAACAGTTATTCGGTTCAGAGGCTCGGGTGAGGATACTGAGCCTATTTATGTTGAATCCCGCCTCCGAGTTCTACCTTCGGGAGATCGCCCGCCAACTCGATCTGCCCCCGCACGCTGTAACACAAGAAACTAAACGTCTCACGGAAATCGGCCTTCTCAAACGTGAGCGCCGCGGGAATAACGTCTATTTCCGCGTCAACCGTGACTTCCCGATCTTTCCCGAACTTAAAGCGATCATTCTGAGGACAGTCGGAATCGGCGGCCGGCTTAGGGAGGCATTGAGCGAGCAAGGTAATATCGACGTGGCATTTATTTACGGCTCATACGCTAAAGGTACCGAAAACTTGGAAAGTGATGTGGACATTTTCATTATCGGAGATATACCTCCGCGAGATTTGACTTCTATTCTTGCACAGCTCGAAGAAGAAATAGGAAGGGAGTTAAACGCTACTGTATTTACACACGAGGAGATAACCCATCGGATGAGCACCGGCGATTACTTTATCGCCTCTGTTATGGCTGACCGAAAGATCTTCCTGATCGGGAATGAGGAGGTGCTTAAATCTATTGCTGAAGGATGACGAGCTCCATCATGAGCCCACCTCGCGGGAAGAGATTGCAAATCTCTTGCGCTTGGTAGAGCGGGATCTTGCTCAGGCGGAGGTCGAAAGCCTTTATCCCGATGGACGTTTTGCCTTTGCCTACAACGCGGCACTCCAGCTTGCGACCGCTTTTCTCCGGGTTCAGCACATCCGCATCGGAGCGCACTCCCACCATGCTCACACATTTAGGGAATTGAAGCGCCTCCTTCCTCCCGAGCAACGTCGATTCGCCTTAGACTTTGATCGGGCACGACGAAAGCGGAACACATTGATGTATGATCAAGCTGGCGCAATCAGCGATTATGAAGTCCAAGAATTAATTCATAGCTGAGGTCAGAGAGTTCCGCGAGTGGCTTTTTCATGAGCTTAGTAACCAGTTTAGAGAGTACTTACCTGATGAAGCAAAAGGAGGAAAAACCGATGAAAAGTTACCGTAAGGAACTGTGGTTCGAAACACCGACCCGCCGGGCGTTCATCAATATCACCCCACAAGTTGAGGAAGCAGTGCGCGAGAGCGGGATCAAGGAGGGGCTGTGTCTGGTGAACGCGATGCACATCACGGCGAGCGTGTACATCAACGACGACGAGCCTGGACTGCTCGCCGATTACGAGGACTGGTTGGAAGAGCTCGCCCCGCACGAGCCGATCTCCCGCTACCGCCACAACCGCACCGGTGAGGACAATGGCGATGCTCATCTGAAGCGGCAGATCATGGGACGCGAGGTGGTGGTGGCGATCACCGACGGCAAGCTCGACTTCGGCCCGTGGGAGCAGATCTTCTACGGCGAGTTCGACGGCCGGCGGAGAAAGCGCGTGTTGATCAAAATAATTGGCGAATAAAGAAATTTATATTGTTATAAATTGATAGCTAACTGGGAGCAGTCCACGTTCCTGAACGCTTCGGATTACGGCAAGTCTATCAGCATTTTCGAGTTAAAGTTTTTGACATGCCTCGAGGGAAGGGGATTTCATTGAGCGAGCAGAGTGCATCCGTGGTGTCCTTATGCTGGTTTGATAATACTTGCTCCCACGGATTATGATGAAAAGAGAAAATGAGAGGAAGTGAAGTGTGATGATCCGCTCGATATGGTTGTTCATGCTGGTTATAGCGTTAATTGGGGTGTGTGTATTTGCCCAACAGACCCCGAGCACTACCCCACAACAGCCGGAAATTCCGTTGCCTAGCAAGGTAACGATGCGGCTTGGAACAGGGTGCGTGCAAGATCTTAGCTTTTCCCCCGGTGGTGACTATCTGGCGATAGCCACTACCCTCGGAGTTGAACTCCGTGATGCTCGTTCGTTGAAATTAATCCGGTTTTATCCCAGCCGCGCTAGCATAATCAATGCAATAGCGTTTTCCCCAGATGGGCATACGCTTGCGATAGGATCCAGTGATCGCACGGTAAGGCTATTGGACGTAACCTCAGGGAAAGAGAGAATGCGGATATTTGTTGGCCATAAACGAGCAGTAAGTGCACTAGCATTCTCTCCGGATGGGAAATTTCTCGCATCAGGTTCAAGCGATAAAACTATCAGGCTATGGAATGTAAGCACAGGAAAGACTATCCATATCTTTATCGGACACAATGATGCGGTATCGTGTCTAGCTTTTTCCCCAGACGGGAAACTCCTAGTGTCGGGTTCGCTCGATAACACGGTTAGGTTATGGAACGTTTCCAGTGGCAAGGAAATCCGCGTCCTTAGGGGACATACCGATTGGGTGGAGGCGGTTGCCTTTTCCCCGGACGGGAAACTGCTGGCATCAGGATCTTATGACATAACCATCAAACTATGGAACGTTGCGACGGGGAAAGAAGTGCGTTCATTAAATAACACTGCAGGTTCCGTGTGTTCTATCGCCTTCTCCCCTACTGATAACGAGCTTCTTGCGGCTGGTTCATGGATAGGTATAGAAACGCTGTGGAACATTGCAACGGGTAGGGAGATCGTGTCTTTCAATTTCTCTACTCTATCTGCAAGGAGCTCGGTTGCGTTTTCTCCCGATGGCAAATTTCTTGCTGTTGGCGCCAGCTCTAGAGTCTCATTAGAGCGCGTACCTTCGGAGTTTAAATTCCGTACACTACGTGGTCACACAGGCTGGGTAAATGCGCTTGCCTTTTCACCTGATAGTAGACTTCTTGCCTCCGGTGGGTACGACAGCGTGATTAAACTGTGGGATACCGCTACAGGGAAAGAGATTCGCACCCTCAGTGGTCATACAGGACGAATAAATGCACTCGCTTTCTCTCCGGATGGGACACTCATCGCGTCGGGATCGTGGGATAAAACGGTCAAACTGTGGGATGTAGCGACAGGGAAAGAAATTCGTACCTTCACCGGGCATTCGTTATCCGTAAACGCGGTTGCCTTTTCCCCGGATGGCAGACTGCTCGCCTCCGGTTCTGATGACGACACGGTCATCGTGTGGAATGTGAACACAGGGAAACGGATGTATACCTACACCGGGCATAATGGTCCAGTACTTTCCGTCGCTTTTTCACCGGATGGGAAGCTCGTCGCTTCCGGTTCCGATGATGATACGATTAAATTGTGGGATGTAGCTACAGGAAAGGAAGTGCGTACTCTAACTGATGACGGAGACAGCGTTGCATTTGTAACGTTCTCTCCCGATGGGAAACTCATAACAGCTGATCGGTGGAGCACCACAGTGTGGGACGTAACCACCGGGAAAAAGATCCAGCGTAATTCCATGTACGCAGCTCGATCGATTCATTTCCCTCTTAAGAGGGGAACCATCGCTGTAGGTGTATATGATTCCGGTATTGGGCTGTGTAACGCGTTTCCAAGCGGGGCAATTTACAGATTTTACTTGGATTCTGTCAACGTTGTTGCTGCATCTCCAAATGGGAAACTTATCGCTATAGGTTTATATGACAACACAATTAAACTATGTCAAGCAGATGCACTTAGGGAGATAAACAGTGTTGCTAGTTATTCGGGGATGGTGAGGGCAATTGCGTATTCTCCCGATGGAACACTCATTGCATCGGGATCAAGGGATGGGGCGATCACGCTATGGAGTGCGGCGACAGGAAAGAAAACTCGGGAGCTAACTCCCCCAATATTACCTGTTATTATTGCTTCCATCGCTTTTTCACCTGATGGGAAACTCATTGCGTCAGGAACGCGTAACGGGACGATCATGCTATGGAATACAAAAACCGGCGAGGAGGTAAAAACGCTCATCGGGCACGATGATGAAGTTTGGTCAGTAGCATTCTCGCCTGACGGGAAACTTCTGGCATCGGGCTCGTTTGACAAAACAATCAAAATATGGGATGTGGCTACCGGAAGGGAAATCAGTACGCTAACGGGACATGCTAAAGGAGTGACGTCAGTAGCATTCTCGCCTGACGGGAAACTTCTGGCATCGGGCTCAATTGACAAAACAATCAAAATATGGGACATGGCCAACGATAGGCTAATTCGTACTATCAATAACTGCGCTGGCCCGGTGTTGTCCGTGGCCTTCTCTCCCGATGGCAAGGTCATCGCGTCGAGTACATGGATTGGCGCGATTGAATTGTGGAATGTAACTTCAGGAAAGAAGATCCGGAGCTTCGTCGGCGATAACGTGCCCGTGTTATCAATAACTTTCTCTCCCGATGGTAAGCTCATTGCATCCGGATCGTACGATAAAGCCACCAGGTTATGGGACGTGAGCACCGGCAACGAGATGTGCACTCTCAGTGGACATACGAGCACGGTAATGTCAGTTGCCTTCTCTCCTAATGGGAAGTTTATTGCATCAGGAGCAGAGGATGGCACAGTACTAATTTGGAATGTAGCAAAAGTTATTCAAGAATAAAAGCATAGCCAAAGCTCAACCTAGCGTAATTTAGTTACATAGATATTCTTCCTTATAGTTCTTAGTGAACCATCAAAGGGGCTCTATACGGACACTGAAGACTACTGGTACAGGTGAAGCCGAGCTTTAAATTGAACGGATCACCCGAATTATGGCTTTCCTGGTGGCGTACCATGAATGACGTGGAATGGAACCTGGAATATCGAATGGAGCGATTGACGGGACAGGATTAGTCAATCCGGTTTATTATGTGGTGATTGGCCGATGAAACTGCAGCCGGTATGGTTCGACTCGCTCGGGGCAAAGTCGATGTGCGTGCTCGTGCGCACGCCGGATCTGTCGCTCCTCATCGATCCCGGCGCGGCAATCATGCAGCCGCGCTACCCGGCCCCGGACATGCTCAAGGCGTATTACCTAGATCTTGCTACCCGCGCAATCCGCAATGCAGCCGCGGATGCGACCCACATCGCGATCACCCACTACCACTACGACCACTTCCGGCCGGACCTCCTTGAACTCTTCTCCGGAAAGATCTTATGGATTAAGGATCTGAACCGCTGGATCAACCGCTCGCAGTGGGGAAGGGCGCGAGCGTTTCTATCATCCCTCGCTGAAGCGGAGGGATTCAAATATCGAGAGAAATCCCCGCTTGCAGAGGAATTCCCCGATCCACTGGATGCCCTCTCGCTCGCGGCGCAGTCGAATCGCCGTGCGGATCTCCTCAACAAGTGGCGCAAGCGATTCCTCGGGTTGACGCGGCTGTGGACGGAGGGACAGTGGGTGGATGCGGTGGGCTTTAACGGGCAGATCGTGTTCGCCGACGGCCGTGCGTTCACGATCGGAGACACCATGGTCCGGTTCACCGC
>CAZZJU010000088.1:0-7034 GCA_964654805.1 uncultured Thermotogae bacterium
AGTCCTTGCCCCGGTACAGGCACGGCTGTGGATTCGTGGACGGTGATAGTAGGAGCGTCTTAGTGATTGCCGCTCCGATTCCGGCCGCGGCCAGCTGTTTTATTGAAACAAAATTGCGGGTCATCGGTCCCGAGGCCGCGACAAGCGGACTGCGCAGCTTAAAGCCCAACAGACTTACGTCGGTCGTTACCATGATTCGGTCCCTCCTTCGCGTAGCTCCCTCCCGCGCGCCACCACGAACCTGATATCCGCCAGCCCGGCCCGGTGCACGATTGCGGAGTAGATATCACGTATTGGCTGCAGATTCGGGGATTTCGGATCAAGGACGATGAAGCTCGCGATCTTGCCGGGCTCTAAAGCCCCATATTCATTGTCGATTCCCAGTGCCCGTGCCCCGCCGAGAGTCGCCATGGAGAGAACAGCTCGCGCTTCGATCGCGTCCGGCTGGTTGCTCTGTCCCCGCACGATCCGAGAGAAATAGTCCATTTCCCGGAACATGTTCGGGCTGGTGAACATAAAGTTATCGGTTCCTAGGCTGAGGGGGACACCGGCTCGCCACAGCTCGTAAAGAGGAGGGATGCCGTCCCCCAGAATACAGTTGGTGCGGGGACAGCACACCACGGGTACACCCGCTGCAGCGGTTGCCTCGATGTCAGCCGAGTCGGCGTTGGTCATGTGCACGAGTAAGTTTGGTGCGACTTCCAGGATCCGCTTCACCTCCGACGCGCCCCATTGCTCCCGTGATGCTCGTTGTGCCTCTTTTGTCTCCGCAATATGAACGGCCAATTTCGCATTGTGGGCCTCGAGAGCCCCTTTAAGGACAGTGAGTTGCTCATCGGTAAACAGCGTGATATCGCCGATCCCCAGTCCGGTGGCTGCGTCGCCGATCTCCGCCACTTCACGGATATATGCATGCCATTCTTCAGGAGAAGTGGCTGGCTCAGCGAATATCACCGCTTTAATCGGAAGATCCTGCACTGCCTGTTTCAGGAGCGTGCTACCGCTCACTCCTCCTTCCCGAAAGTCGGCGAATGCGACGACTCCCGCAGCGAGCATCTCGCGTCCTCCGCTATGTATCGATTGGGTAAGCTCTTCCGGACTCAAGCTCTGCAAGTAGCGGTATTTGACGCTGTCGGGCGGAGATACGGCTTTCACGGTGGGAAGCCCGACGGCCAGATCCTTGGCTCCCCGGTCACCGATGTGAGTGTGGGCGTTGACGAATCCGGGGATGACGATCGCTTCCCCCAGATCGATCCCTGGACCGGAATAGTTAGTTCTGATTTCTATAATGTACTCTCCATCTAGGACCATCGTCGCGTTTTCCACCACGCGAAGTTCAGGACCGGTAAGGATGGTCGCATTTTTATATACTTTTACCATACAAAGTTCCTTTCCCGCTGATGTTGATTATGGCGGTTGTCGGTCATTTGACCCCTCCGAACGTCAAGCCACTCACGTAGTAGCGCTGAAGGAGGAGTGAAATGAACACTACCGGCACGATCGCGATGCATCCGAGAGCCATCATGTACGTCCAACCCTGGTTCAATATCCCGTAGGTGCTCAGCATTCCTATCGGCAGGGTCGCCGTTTCAGGGGAGGTCAAGGTTAACGCGAACAGAAAGTCGTTCCAGGATAGAATAAATGTGAAAAGGGAAGCGGTGACTAATCCCGGCTTGCTCAACGGCAGGATTATCTTCCAAAACGCCTGCACTGGGGAACAACCGTCGATGAGAGCCGCGTCTTCGATGTCTATAGGGATGCTCTCGAACATCCCTGACATCAGCCAAGCGGTGAACGCGGCATCATATACTGTATCGATTAGGATTACCGCGGTTCGGGTGCCGAACAATCCCAGTCCTTGCATAATCACGCGAAACGGAAGCACAATCACCACCGGCGGAAGCGCGCGGGTCAGGAGGATGAATGTGAGGAGAATCCGTTTGCCACGGAAATGGACACGGGAGAATGCATATCCTGCAGGCACTCCAAGTAAGAGGGAAAGAACCATCGTTCCCAGAGAGATTACACTGCTGTTCAGCACCCATCTGCCTACTGGCATAGTGCTTAGTATGTATTTGAAATTGGCAAGGGTAGGTTTGAAGATCCACTGAGGCGGTAATACAAACATATCGATCCGCTGTTTGAACGCGGTTGTAACCATCCAGAAGATCGGAAAGAGGACAAATACGATGATCACCGTGATCACTGCCGCCCGGGCGCTGTGCAGCATCATCCTCTTCCACTGAGTGTTGGCAGCCGTGATCATCGTACCCCTCCGTATTTCTCCGAGTACAGCACATGGATGAAAAACACCCCAACAAGGACGCTCATTACCAGCAGAACGTTCGACAACGTGGAAGCGTAGCCGACTTGCAGCTGTTGTACCCCAACCTGGAATATTCGTAAGTTGGCGACGGTTGTAGACGTACCTGGTCCGCCACCGGTGATTGCCCAAATGATATCGAAGATCTTCAACGCATCCATCGATCGGATCAATACTGCTACGATGATAGTAGGGCGCAGCAGGGGCAACGTTACATAGCGGAATAGCTGGCTACTTGATGCTCCGTCTATCGCTCCGGCTTCGTACGGCTCTTTGGGAAGGCTCTTCAGCCCAGCAAGGATTATGATCACGATTAACGGAGTCCATTCCCAGATGTCGACCAAGATCACGGAGAAAAGAGCAGTCGATCTCTCCACGGTAAGACCGCGCCCGATCGGTATCCCCAGAACGCGCAGGTAATATGAAATTACACCTAAATCCGGGTTGTAGAGCGCTTTCCAGACAAGTCCCGCTACCAATGGGGTAAACACGGTGGGAATGAGGATTACCGTGCGAATGATGTTCATGATTCTGCCTTCGTAGTTTAAAAGGAGAGCTGTTCCCAAACCGAGCAGGAGTTCAGCCCCCACTGCACACACGACAAAAATAACGGTGGTAAGAAGCGAATGGAGGAACTGCTCATCATGGGCCATGAGCACGTAGTTGTGCAGTCCCACGAACGTCTTGGCACTGCCCAGACTATAATCGAAGAAACTGACGTAAAGTTCGTAGATGACCGGATACAGAAAGAAAAAGATCAAATAAACAGTAATAGGGATAATAAACAAATATAGCGAGCGCTTACCAGTGTTGAAGTACTCTTTCACGCTGCTTATCACTGTCCAGCCTTTCGCGAGTTGATGATGCAGGCTGGTACGTTTCACACGCACCAGCCTGCGGTTTGATCGTTATTGTCCGTAAATGGCTCTGATCTCTTCCGCTGCTTTGCTTAGTGCTTCTTCCGGCGTGAGTTCGTGCGTTATGGCCTGGTTTATCCGCAGGCCGAGGATATCCTGAATTCGACTGTATTCAGGAACGCGGGGCCGATAGTCGCCGTTGCCGTCGATAAACAGTTTGAGCATCGTGTGCAGCCACGGCATCTTCTGGTTCAGTTCCGGATCAAGCAAAGTCGACAATCGTGTGGGAGCTCCGTCATGTAGCATCCACTCCTTCTGAATCTCGGGACTGGTAACCCACTTGATAAATGCCCAAGCGGCCGCTTGTCTTTTCGGGGAAATATCAGCGTTGATTCCGATTCCCCATCCGCCGAAGCCGAACTGTGGTTTGATTGCGGGAGCACTGGGGGTCATCGCCATACCGGTTTTGCCAACAACGCGGGATATTGAGGGATCTTCGTATCCGGCACGAGCGATACTCCATGATGATTCCATCACAGCGCGTCCGGTCCGATATGCAGTCTCGCGGTCATCCCACCAATAGCCGATTGCTCCAGGAGGAGCCCACTTATCGAAGATTTCAACGAAGAACTTAAGTGCAGCTAGGCACTCCGGACTGTCAACGACTACTTTTCCGTTTTTATCAAGGATTTGACCGCCAAATGCGCGCATGTACTCCATCCAGTCCTGGGCTACCGCCGGTCCCCGGGCACCGTTCGCCACAAGCCCGTACAAGTTCTGTTTGGGACGAGTGAAGAACGTGGCGATGTCAGCTAACTCTTTCATTGTTCGGGGCGGACGTAAATCATAGCCATACTTCGCTTTGAAATTCGCTTGCTCCTTCGGATCATTGAACAAGTCCTTGCGGTAGATAAGGCTGTTGGCATATCCGGCAAGCGGGAACGCAATCTGCTTGCCTTCCCAACTTCCTTCTGCCCACATAACGGGAAGTATGTCCGGGACATCGATCTTTTCGTAATCCCTCAGGATGAGTGGGGTTAGATCAACTGTCCATCCCTTCTCTGCAAACTCACCTGTCCACACAATGTCAATGGTTGCTAGGTCGTACTGCTTGGTGTGTGTAGCGTAATCTTGGGTAATTTTTTGGTAAAGCTCTACATATCCAAGTATATCTACTTCAACTTTTGCGCCGCTGACTTCCTCGAACCTCTTTCCTAAAACTTTCAGGTAATCAGCGTATTGATCTGCCATGGATGCCAAGTGCAGCACGATCCCTTTGTAAGGTTTGTCCTGTGCTGTCCCCAGCAATGCAATACTGCCAGTCGTCAGCAGAGCCACAATTATCGCCGCTATTAGCTTCCGCCATAAGTGCATGAGACAGTCCCTCCTTTTGGTTGTAGACCTGGTGATTTCGTGCCTTACGTATCTGGTTGTTATTTTTTAATATCACCCCCTTTCGTATTGATGAGCCGTATTAACACGACTCACCGGTTATCAGTTTTGTCTCCAACAAGATCTTTTTCTCCGAGAGTTTGCCATTGCTTCTTTGTATGAAAAGCCTCATCGCTGCTTCTCCCATGCGGTAGGCAGGAATATGCACAGTCGTTAGACGCGGTTGTACGAACTCTAACAAAGATATGTGGTCAAACCCAGTTACTCCAATATCTTGAGGCACATGAAGCCCCATCTCTTCAGCGGCTCTTATCGCTCCGATTGCCATGAGGTCATTTGCTGCCATGATGGCGTCGACGTTTGTGGAACGGAACAGGTCTTGGGCAAGCGTATAACCACTTTCATAGGTGAAATTTCCATATTGTACCGACACCGGCTCCACGTCTGCATTCTGCATAGCAGCGATAAATCCTGCCAGCCTGTCTGAAGCAGTGCTCACCTCCTGTGGGCCAGCTATGTATGCGATATTTCGATATCCCTTTTGCAACAGTAGCTCAGTCAGCTCATAGCTGCCGGATTTGTTGTCGGCTTCCACACTGGGCAATCCCTTTACGCTTCGGTCAGCGACTACGATATCTATTCCTCTCCGCAGAAGACGGTTAATGCTCTCTCTATCCGGTTGGCCAACGGGGATGAAGATAATTCCCTCTACCTGTTCGGCAAGGAGGATCTTTAAGTATCGGGATTCCTTCTCCACTGAGTGGTTGCTATCGCAGATAAGGGTGGAATATCCCTTTTCAAATGCTACTGATCCTACCCCACGGGCGAGGAGGGAGAAAAACGGGTTTGAGATATCCGGAAGCAGAACCGCAATAATTTGCGTTTTCTGGCGACGCAGACGCTGCGCCATTCTGACGGGCACGTAATCCAACGCTTCGATTGCTTCCAAAACGCGGGCTTTTGTCTCCGGACGCATATGCTCCAGATCATGGCCATTTAATACTCGAGAGACTGTGGTAACAGAAACTCCCGCACGTTTTGCTACTTCCCGGATCGTTACTTTCGCTTTCGAATGTTCATCCATTTTAGGGTAACGTTTCCCGAAATCGTTACCCCACCATAACATAGTTCAACTTTATTGTCAAGTATGTGCGCTTGGAAGCGGAAATCTACGGCGATTAACGTTGCGGTATTAGTATAAATAACTAAACTTTATTCTTCTCATTATAAATATTATATTCGATACTGACAGAGTCATTTATTCTGTGGAAGAATATGTATATGACACTGCTAGCAGCAAAGTACAAAAATGCTGTGAGGAGAAATACTGTTGAAAACCCAACTTCGCTCTGGATGTGTCCGCTTACGAACGAACCAGCGGCCCACCCCCCGTTCCAAGAAAGGACGAGAAGGCTTGAGGTGACTGCGCGTAGTCTTCCGGAAACTATCCCCATCGCGTAGGCGCTGAAGATCGGGAGGTTCATGCTCATCAATGCTGTGCGCATCAGGTAACCAAAGGCTGATAGGGAAAATGTCGCGGAGAACCCCATAAGGATGAGAAATGGTATGGAAAAGAGCTGTGTCAGGATCATCGTACGGATTTTCCCAAGGCGTTTAACCAGCGCGGGCACGAACAGGGCGCTTAACCCCATGGCCAGGGAAGAGATAGCGAACAGGCCACCGAGCACGGGATCAGGAAGGTCGAAGCGCAATTTGTAAAACACGTTGACAAACGGGATCAAGATTCCCGCTCCCAGAGCGATTATGAATTGAGCAACGGTCAGTTTGATCACAATCGGCTGATGCCCTGCAACCCGTTCACTGAACGCCGGAGCGGAGGAAGTGGGAGAACGCTCACCGCGCAACAGGGCGAGCGGGACAAGGGAAAGGACTGTAACTCCCATCGCGATGAGCAGGATCACCCGGTAGGTCGTTGCCCCTTCCGCTGGAACGCCGAAGATGTGGGCAAAGAACGGCGGTAGCACCCCGCCGATCCCGCTCGCCACCACTCCGGCAAGCGTATTCAAGCTGAACTGCATGCTGAACAGCGCTGTCCGTTTCTCCGGTGTGGTTATCGCCGCCATGAACGGCGCGGCGTTCACGGAGATCAGACAGTAACCGGCACCGAACAGTGCGCTTGCCAGAAGGAGCGTGAAGCGAGCTGGAAGGAGACTCCAGCCGAGAAACGCGACGATCTGAAGGAAAGTTCCTGCAAGAAGGCTCCGTTTGTTCCCGAACTTCGGGATCAAAACCCCGAACGGAAGCGCAAGGATCGCGGTAGCCAGGGCGGAGATGCTGGCCAAAAGCCCAATGAACTCTTGATTGTAACCGAGTTTGAGGATGTACAAGTTGAAAAACAAGTATTGCAGGCCGAACATCAGCCCGGCAAAAAACGTGTTCACAAGGTAGAGCCACGCATCCCGGGAAAAACTTGGTACAAACCGAAAAAACTTCTTGGTCAT
>CAZZJU010000089.1:0-7019 GCA_964654805.1 uncultured Thermotogae bacterium
TGGAAGAGCTGTTCACCCGCGAGCTTCAAGCGGAGTGCATCCGCGATTCCTACGGAAACCTGATCGCCCGCGTGCCGGCGAAGGGATCAGACAAGACCGAGCCGATCCTACTCGGCGCTCACGCGGATACGGTGAAACCGGGAAAGGGGATAAAGCCGGTGGTCGAAGACGGAGTGATCCGTTCAGCCGGAGACACGATCCTTGGAGCTGATGACAAGGCAGGAATTGCGGAAATCTTCGAAGCGGTGCACACGGCCGAACGGCACCCTCCGGTGGAGATAGCCATCACCCGCGAGGAGGAGATCGGCCTATTCGGCTCGAAGAACCTCGATACATCGCTGGTAAGCGCGAAGATAGGGTTCATCGTAGATTCGGACGTTCTTGATACAGTGATCATCGGCGGTCCCACCCACATATCCTTGGACATCGAAATTATCGGCAAGTCCGCTCATGCGGGCGTGGAGCCGGAGAAGGGGATATCGGCGATCCGGGTGGCGGCAGAGGCGATCACCCGTTTTCCCGAAGGCCGGATCGACGAAGAGACGACCGCCAATGTGGGCACGATTCACGGCGGGCTTATACGGAACGGAGTACCCGATAGGGTGACGATCCAGGCGGAGTGCCGGAGCCTGAGCGACGAAAAAGCGAGGCAACAGGCAGAGCGGATGCGCCGCGCGTTTGAGGAGGCCGCAGCCGCAGCCGGAGCGAAAGCAAATATCGAGGTAAAACTGGAATATTCGGCATTCCAGCTCTCAGAAGACGCCCCGGTGGTCACCATCGCCAAACAGGCTATCGCCGCGGTCGGACTGGAGCCGAAAGCCCAGGTCATAACAGGCGGAACCGACGCCCTTGTACTCTGCGGAAAAGGGATCACCTCGGTCGTCCTCGGTGACGGAGGCAGAGCCGAACACACCCTCGAGGAGAACATAGACATCGCCGATATGGTAAAGGCAACGGCTATAATCCGTACACTTTTGGAAAATCTGGCCTAAAGGTTGACGCTTTCAGTGGCGTCCGATAGAATAAGAACGCATTCCGCGGTAGCTCAATTGGCAGAGCGCTCGGCTGTTAACCGAATGGTTGGAGGTTCGAGTCCTCCCCGCGGAGCCAGTTTTCTTTTATCAGCCGCAACGCTTTCCCCTTTGTTCCATCCTTTTGGGTGCCTTAATATGCTTCTAAGCTTTTCTCGTTCCTGGAGGGAAAATGTTTATCAATCTTGAGGTAGCGGTGATCAACGCGCGGGTCTACACCATGGAACCGGGGTTGGGAACAAAGGAGGCCGTCGGTGTGGCCGACGGCAAGATAGCGCTGGTAGGCTCCACGCGCGAGATCATCGCCCTGACGGATGCCCACACGAAAGTCATCGATGCGCAAGGAAAGGCAGTGCTGCCCGGGTTCAACGACGCTCATTCCCACTTCTCAGCGATGGGGGTCAGGGAGAGCTATCTCGACCTGACGACTGTGCAGTCGAAAGCGGAGGCATTGACCCAAGTGAAGGAAGCAGCACGGTCGCGGAACAAGGGGGAATGGATCATCGGCACAGGGTGGGATGAAAGCAAGTGGGAAGACAGTGCGGAATACCTGACGCGGGACGAGCTTGACCGCGCGGTCCCTGATCATCCCGTGGCGCTGCGCCGGATCGACGGGCATCTGTGGAGCGTAAACAGCAAGGCGCTTGATGTTCTGTCTTTGCCCACGCAGGCAGTGGGATACGAGACATTGGACGGAGAGCCGACCGGCGTGCTCAAGGAGCAGGCGGGCGAGGCGGTGGAAAAGGCATTGGAACCCGGTGTAGATGAGTTCATCGCCGGGATCGAACGCGCCGTCCGGATAGCACACCTGCTCGGCGTGACCTCGGTGCAGGACGCGATGGTCGGCCGCAAGCAGATAACGGCGTACCGGAAGCTGCATGCCTCCGGCCGACTGGGCGTCCGGGTTGCCGTCATGCCGACAGTGGACCATCTGGACGAGATGATCGGCCTTGGCCTGGGAGTGGGGTTCGGTGATGACACCCTGCGGCTGGGCGCGGTGAAGGTGTTCGCCGATGGGTCGATCGGCGCCGGCACTGCGGCATTGAACGGGACTTACCGCGACCGGCCGCACGAACGCGGCGTCCTCATGTGGAAGAAAGAGGAACTGGAAGCGATCGTCCGCCGGGCGTGCGAGAACAACGTGCAATTGGCGGTGCACGCCATCGGAGATCGCGCGTTGGACCAAGTGCTGGATTGCTTCGCCGCGGCCAACGCGGATGCGAAGGTGGAACTGCGTCATCGGATAGAACACGCGGAGATGATCACCGCGGAACAGATCGAGCGGATGAAGAGGTTGGGGCTTGTAGCCTCTATGCAGCCGAACTTCACCGGTGAATGGGGCCTTCCCGGCGGAATGTACGAACAGCGGTTCGGCCGTGAAATGCTGGAACGGCTGAACACGCTGCGGTCGGTCGTTGACGCTGGTGTCCATCTCGCGCTCGGTTCCGATTGTATGCCGTTTTCTCCCCTGTACGGGATCCATTGGGCGGTCAACGCCCCGTTTCCCCAGCAGCGGTTGACGCCTGGGGAGGCGATCACAGCGTACACTAAGGGGAGCGCTTACGCTACCTTCGAGGAGCACCGTAAAGGTACGATCGCAACGGGTCAATTGGCCGACCTGGTCGTGTTGGATGGCGATCCGTTCGTCGAGACTTCTGACATAAAGGACATATCAGTACAGTACACGATCTTCGCCGGAAAGATCGTGTACAAGCGCGGCTGATACTCAACCGCTGGAGGACGTACAACATGCTGATCGGACTCGACATGGGAGGCACATACATCGACATCGTGCTCCTCGATCCTAAGGAAGGAACCATCGATCTGTTGAAGGTCAACTCCACCCCGGACAGGTTGGAACAGGGGGTGCTTCACGGGTTGCAACTCATATGCGAGAAGCGGGGACTGCGCCTCGAGCAAGTATCGCGGATCGTGCACGGTTCGACCGTAGCCACAAACGCCCTGCTGGAAGGCAAGTGGGCAAAAGCGGCTCTCATCACCACGGCGGGATTCCGTGACGTCCTTGAAATCGGACGGCAGAACCGGCCTGATATCTACGACCTGACCGTGGAACGCCCCCCAGCGATTGTACCGCGCGACCTGCGGTTCGAGGTGCCGGAACGCCTCGATTACCGGGGCGCAGTCGTCGTCCCTCTCGACGAGAAGGCGGTAGTCGAGATCGGGAAGGTGCTCGCCGAGCGAAAGGTGGAAGCGATCGCCGTGTGCCTTCTCTTCGCCTACGCCAACCCCAGTCACGAACGGAAAGTTGCGGCTATCCTGTCAAAGAGTCTCTCCATTCCCATTACCCTATCCTCCGACGTGCTGCCGGAGTTCCGGGAATACGAACGGACTGTGGTTACCGCGATCAACGCGGCCCTGCGCCCGGTCATCGGCGAGTATCTGAAACGACTGGAAGAAAATGCGGGAAAACTCGGTTTGAACAAGAGCTGGCAGATAATGCAGTCCAACGCGGGCATCACCAGCAGAGCAGGGGCCGAAGAACAACCGGTGCGGATCGTCCTCTCCGGCCCCGCCGCTGGGGTGAAAGGGGCACGGTTCATCGCCGCGGAAGCGGGATTCACCGACCTGATCACGCTCGACATGGGAGGAACGAGCTGTGACGTCTCGCTGATCACTAACGGAAACGTCAAAATCACCACTGAAGGACGGATCGGCGGCTATCCGATCGCTGTCCCGATGGTGGACGTTCACACCATCGGCGCGGGCGGAGGTTCGATCGCTTGGATCGACAGCGGAGGGGCATTACGGGTCGGGCCGGAGAGCGCGGGAGCTGATCCCGGTCCTGTCTGCTACGCCCGCGGCGGCAGTGAACCCACGGTGACGGACGCTCATCTGGTCCTGGGAAGATTGGATCCAAACGGCGCGTTGGGAGGATCGAACGAGCTTGACCTCGACGGCGCGAAACGGGCGATCGCGGAGAAGATCGCTAACCCCTTGGGAATTACGCTCGAACAAGCTGCCCAAGGGATCCTTACAGTGGCGGATGCCAACATGGAGCGCGCCGTCCGAGTGATCTCGGTGGAACGGGGATACGACCCGCGCAAGTTCGTGCTAGTCGCGTTCGGCGGGGCCGGTCCGCTGCACGGCGCCGGACTTGCATCCGCTCTGGGAATACCCAAGGTGCTCGTTCCCGCGGCGGCGGGGGTTCTCTCCGCCCTTGGCCTTCTGCGCACCGATCTGATCCATGATTACGTCCAATCGATCGTCGAACGGTTGGATCGGGTGAGGATCGGAGCGTTGAACGATGTTTTTGCATCGTTCATGAGAAAAGGGAAAGAGGAACTCATGAATGAGGGCGCCGAAGAGCGGAACATCCGTTATCAATGCTCGCTCGACATGCGCTACATCGGCCAATCATACGAGCTTAACCTGCATCTCACCAATTGTCGGTTGGCCGATGAGGAATTGAACCAGGCCGAGGAGCGGTTCCACGAACTACATCGACGCGTCTACGGCCACGCCGCCCCGGGCGAGCCGGTGGAGCTGGTGAACCTGCGTCTGCAGGCGATCGGCCTGATGGAGAAAGTGGAACTCAAGCGCAACCACAATGGAGATCCTGAACGCGCGCGCAAGCCGGTGCGTTCGGTCCATTTCCCCGGAACTGGTTGGGTCCGAACAGCGGTGTTCGCCCGCGCCCATCTGCCGGCGGGGGCGAGCTTCTCCGGTCCAGCGATCGTCGAAGGTGAAGAATCAACCGTGGTTATACCGCCGCTGATGCAGGCACATGTCGACGGGTTGGGAAACCTGTTGATCGACGTATTCGGGAAAGAGGGGTAATGAAGTGAAGATCGATCCTATCACTCTGGAGGTGCTAAGGAACGCGTTCGCCGGGATAGCGGAGGAGATGAATGCCAACCTGATCCGAACGGGATACAGTCCGAGCATCAAAGAACGTCGGGACTGCTCCTCCGCACTGTGCGACCCCCACGGCAGGATGATCGCGCAAGCGGAATCCATACCGGTCCACCTGGGCGCGATGCCGTTCTCCGTGCGGGCGGTGCGAGAGCGATTTTCGGAGTTTAAACCCGGAGACACGGTGGTATTGAACGATCCATTCACCGGTGGAGCGCATCTGCCGGACATCACCTTCGTTACCCCGATCTTCCACGCGGGTGAGCTGATCGCGTTCGCCGCCAACCGGGCTCATCATGCTGATATTGGGGGGAAAACGCCGGGAAGCGTGGCCAGCGACTCCACCGACATCTTTCAAGAGGGCCTGCGTATCCCTCCGGTCAAGCTCTGGCAGGGCGGCGAGTTGAACGAGGACCTGATGAGGATCCTGTTGAGCAACGTCCGCACGCCGGAGGAACGGATCGGTGACCTGCGCGCGCAGAAGGCGGCCAATGAGACTGGTAGAAGACGATTGTTGGAGTTGGTGGAACGCTACGGCGCGGAGGTGATCGCGGCTGCCATCGAGGAGATCATGGATTACTCCGAACGACGAATGCGGGCCGAGATCGATGTCCTGCCGGACGGGACGTACACCAGCGAGGACTTCCTGGACAACGACGGTATAAGCACCGAGCGTGTCCGGATCAAGGTGCTCGTCGAGATTGCTGGCGACAGATTGACCGTCGACTTCAGCGGCAGTTCGCCGCAAGTGGATGGACCAATAAACGCCGTCTACGCTGTCACCGCCTCCGCGGTCTATTATGCTGTGCGCGCGCTCACCGATCCGGACATCCCGCCGAACGACGGCTGTTACCGCCCCATCGAGATCATCGCCCCATCAGGTTCGGTGGTGAACGCCAGCCCGCCTGCGGCCGTGGTGGGCGGAAACCTGGAGACTTCACAGCGGATCGTGGACGTACTGATCAGTGCGTTGAGCGGTGCGGTCCCGGAAAAGGCCATCGGCGCTTGTCAGGGAACGATGAACAACTTCACTCTCGGAGGGATAGATCCCCGTTCGGGCAAGCCGTATACGGTCTATGAGACCATCGGCGGGGGATTCGGAGCACGGGCGAGTAAAGATGGAATCGACGGGATCCACTCTCACATGACGAACACGCTGAACACGCCCGTGGAAGCGTTAGAAATCGCTTATCCGTTGCGGATCGAGCGCTATGAACTGCTCCCCGACAGCGGCGGGCCGGGCCGCTATCGCGGCGGGTTGGGCATCCGCCGGGACATCCGGGTGATCGAACACAAGGGGCAGCTCTCTCTGCTGACGGAGCGACGGATCACGCAACCGTATGGTGTTTTCGGCGGCAAACCCGGCAGCCCTGGTGCCGACTACGTGATCATCGCCGGAGAGGAACGCCGGATCCCGGGGAAGACGGTGACCGTCCTCCAGCCGGGGTGGGTGATCAGCATCAGGACGCCGGGCGGAGGCGGCTACGGCCCGCCGACCGAACGTTCCCGGGAACTCATCCGCCGGGATTACCGCGAGGGGCGGATTTCAGCGGAACACGCGATCGAACACTACGGGTTCGATCCGCGTTCCGAGAAGTGAACTGACCGAGCGACAGCGCTTTTGTCAGGTGAAAGACGTTTCGATAAACTCCGACCCGGAGGTGACCATGACTGCTGAAGTACCTTGGTGGCTATATCTGCTAATCGCGCTCGGGCTCATCGGTCTTTTTCTGCTCATTGTCGGGATGCTCAAATAATGCGCTGCTAACCCGCGTGGACGACGGCTGTTCCTCACCCGGGCGAGATCCCGTATAGCGCTCCTACCTGCCCGAAGACTTCGATCACCCGATCCATCTGGGCGTCGGTGTGGGTTGCCATGTAGCTCGTCCGCAGAATCGCACTGTTAGGTGGAACAGCAGGAGGGACGGCCACGTTTGTGTACACTCCGGCGTCGAATAATGCTTTCCAAATCTCAATTGCTCTCAACTGATCTCCGATCAGAATCGGGATGATCGGCGTGGTTCCAGTCCCGACCCGGTAGCCGAGCTCGCGGTAGCGAACGCGCATGTCGTCAGCGATGGCGTTAACGCGGTCCACAAGCTCCGGTTCGCGTTC
>CAZZJU010000090.1:0-7018 GCA_964654805.1 uncultured Thermotogae bacterium
GATGAACGTGTACGACGCTGGCGATGCCGAGGAGATCGCCGAGGCATCGGCAGCCATTTTCTCGGGAAAGATCAAGGGGCTGGAGATCGCGCGCGCGTTGGGTGTGGAGAAGGAAGAGATCCCACCCGAGTGGGCACGTACTGCGGATATCCTGAAGTCGAAGCCTGGTAAGGTATATCCCGAGGAAGTCCCGGCACAGGAAGATGGGGTATTTCCGGTCTTTCACTGCGTGCAGGAGATCCCATGCAATCCCTGCTCCGCGGTCTGCCCGCTCGGGCTGATCCGGATCGATCCGGCCGATATCAGGAAGCGGCCGGAGTACATCGCCGCCGATGTCGGCAAGTCCTGTGTCGGCTGCGCCAACTGCGTCGCGATCTGCCCAGGGCTGGCGATCACGCTCGTCGACTACAGAAAGGATCCGGACCATCCGATTGTCACTCTGGCGTACGAGTTCTCCCGCGAGCAACTTTCGGTCGGGGATAAAGTGACCGTGCTCGACACCGAGGGGGAGGTCATCGGGGACGCGGAAGTGATGAAACTCCAAGCCAACCCAGCGAATCCGGGAACGATCCTCGTCCAGGTGCGTGCGCCGAAGGAATACGCCAAGCGGATCGCCGGGATCAGGGTGCAGTCGCCCGAGGTGGGGAGCCCGCTTCCCGAAACAGTCGAGCGGCTGACGGACGACACGATCGTATGCCGGTGCGAGCGGGTGACTGCGGGTGAGATCCGGGCGTTGATCCGAGCCGGATACCGGGACATGAACGCGATCAAAGCGATCACCCGCGCTGGGATGGGGGCATGCGGGGGGAAGACCTGTACCAACCTGATCCGCCGCATCTTCCGCGAGGAGGGTGTGCCGCTACCCGAGGTCTAGGAGGCGGTGAAGCGACCGTTGTTCGTCGAAGTGCCGTTCAAGACGTTCGCCGGGGTCGAGGAGGGGTGCGATGAGTAAGGCTTACGACGTTGTGATCATCGGTGCGGGGAGCGTGGGAGTGCCGGCGGCATGGGCGATGGCCCGCGCCGGAGTACAGGTGCTCGTGCTCGATCAGTTTGCAAGCTTCGGCCAGGGGTCGAACAAGTCGGCGATCGGCGGGATCAGGGCGACTCACTCCGATCCGGCCAAGATCCGCATCGGCCTGCGGTCGCTCGAGATCGCCTCCACCTGGGAGGAGACCTACGGCCACGCGATCGAATGGGTGAAGGGCGGGTACTCGTTCGTCGCTTACCGCGAGGAAGAGGAAAGGACGCTCAAGGAGCTCCTCGAGACCCAGCACCGCTACGGCCTGAACATCGACTGGTACGATAAGAACGAGTTGCTGGAGATCATCCCGGCATTGAACCCGGATGGGCTGATCGGCGGCACCTTCTCCCCCGACGACGGCCACTGTTCCCCGCTCCTTCTGAACTACGGGATGTACGACGAGGCGGTTAAGGCCGGAGCGGAGTTCCGGTTCCGCGAGCGGGTGATCGGGATCGACGCCCCCGAAGGCCGGGTGCGCGCGGTACGCACCGAGGTGGGGATCTATGAAACGCGGGTGGTGGTGAACGCCGCCGGGGCATGGGCAAATGAAATCGGGAACCTCCTCGGCCTCGAGCATCCGGTGCAGCCGGAGTCGCACGAGGGCGGGATCACTGAACCGGTCGCCCCGTTCCTCTCCCCGATGGTGGTCGACATCCGGCCTGCACCCGGCTCGGCGAACTATTACTTCTTTCAGCACCGTACCGGCCAGGTCGTGTTCTGCATCACCCCGGACCCGCCGATACCCGGGTTTGACCGGCGCGAGACGAGTGCATTTCTGCCGATGGTCTCCCGCCGCATGGTCGGGCTGATGCCGAAGCTCCTTAACCTGCGCGTGCGCCGTACCTGGCGCGGGTTGTACCCGATGAGCCCGGACGGCTCACCGCTCGTCGGTTGGTCGGAGGAGATCGAGGGATATCTGGTGGCGATCGGGATGTGCGGCCAGGGGTTCATGCTCGGCCCGGGGCTGGGGGAACTCCTCGCGCGCATGGTCACCCAGGATACCCTCTCCCCGGAGGACCAGGAGATCCTCGAGATCCTCTCCCCGTACCGCTCGTTCCAGCAGGAAGAGGCGCTCAAGTAGATGGACGAGTTTCACTGGCTTCAGGAGGAGATGCGCCGCTGCCGGAGATGCCTGGACGCCGGTTATCCGATCACGCCGCGGCCGATCTTCTCTGGTCCGCGCACGGCGCGGATCATGGTGGTCGGCCAGGCACCGGGACAGAACGAAACACGGACTGGAAGGCCGTTCGACGGCCCGGCCGGAAGGAGACTCTTCTCCTGGTTCGGGCAGGCCGGGTTCGCGGAGGACGAGTTCCGCCGCACGCAGTACATCACTGCGGTCACCAAATGCTTCCCGGGCAAGAAAGGAGCCCGGGGCGACCGCGTGCCATCCGCTGCTGAGCGGAGATTGTGCGCTCCGTTCCTCTCCCGCGAGCTTGAGCTCGTTAACCCGAAGTTGGTCATCCCGGTGGGACGAATCGCGATCTCCCGTTTCCTCGGGAAGATCAAACTGGATGAGGCGGTGGGAGACGTATTCGAACGCGATGACCGTCTAATCCTGCCGCTCCCTCATCCCTCCGGTGCCAACCTGTGGCTCAACCGGCCGGAGAGCCAAGTACTCCTTGACACAGCGCTCTCACATCTCAACAGACTGAGGAAAGAGTTGTTTGTGTAACCGAGTGACCAAGGCGCAAAAACACCAAAAATGAAGAGACCCAACTGTGTATCAGGATATATCTCTGGAGTAAATAAGCAAGAAGGGAAGTGAATAAGAGAATATAAGGATAATAGAGGGTAATTCGTATTCGAGTATAATCTGTAGCGTAGGACAGAGTATAAAAGGAGGTAATCCATGCGCTCTTTTCTGCTCGGGATGGCAGTACTGCTGGCGTCCAGCCTGCCGCTCATCGCTAGTGGGACATTAATAGGCTATTTCGTCAGCACCGGGGTTGCACTGACCCCTGCTGGGGGATATGCGGCCGATTTGACAGTGGGACAGGTGCAAAGTTCGTCTGATTCGTGGGATTGTTCCGCGCATTTTGCTGGTCTATTGGCACCGTTGCATGTGCAGACGGTCAGCTTCGCTTATTCTACGGTTACCGGTTTTTCGCCGCGCGATGATGTCTTGGTGGAGTACACTCAAGCGTTCGATTGTACTGTCCTTCCCGGGATCAAGGCGAGTTCGTCCCAGCAGCTGGCGGTTAGGGTGTCGCAATTTAAGTTCGACGTGCAATGGACGGCGATGACGGAATTGCTCGACATCAGCGCGGCAGCGCTCGATCTTCGCACCCATTACTCCGGATCGGTGGGAATGGAATATTATCTGTCCCGCCCTCCCAATGATCAGAACGAGGCTTCCACGGGGATGAATGCAGCAATAGGCGGTAGTATCGGTTTTCCATCTTTCACTCCGCATGCGTGGCTGGCTATCTCGTCACAAGCGACTAATGCAGACGTCTTATTAAAAACCGAGCTGATCCCGGAACTGTCCGTACAGGCTTGCGCCGGCGTGACACTGGGAGAAATCACGGTAAATGGAAAAGTGCAATTAGCCCTAGCCCCATTTCAGATTACCGAACTGACAGGTACCATCTCTACCACCTGGAGGACGGTGTCGGTCTCCGTCGGTGCGGAGCGATCAGCGTCGGGAACAACGTGGAGATTTAGGGCCAAATATGTGCTTTAACGGGACTGATTCATCCTGACGGTCCGGAGCCGGTTGATCGCTGCCGCGATCTCGTAGCGACGGGGACGGGCGAATGCTCCGGGATGGCGCTCCCCGCGGCGGAACGGATCGAGCGAGTCGATTCCCTGTTCGTCAAAGAATTGTTCCAACAGACCGAGGACTTCGTCCAGACTCGTCCTCCCGTCCATGAACCGTCGGGTGGCAAGGTGGATGGCGTACCCAATCGCCCTGGTCTGGCTGCGGTCTACGAGCTGCTCGACGAACCGCAGCTCGATCGGATCGCGGCCGTACAGTATCAGATCAAGCGCCTTGGCATCGATCTTGACTTCCCGCTTGCCGCGGGAGGGGTCAAAGCTTTCCGGGAGCGGGATCCGCGGGGTAATCTCAGAGAGCGGGAACCGCACCTCGGTACGCCGGGATGTCGGATGCAACCGAGCGATTTCTTTTGCCTTCTCGGTGACCGCGTGTGGGAGATAATCCTTCATCATGATCACGGTGTCAGCGACGTCGAAATAATCCCCTGATCCCCCCATGACGAGAACGGTTGATACTCCAAGGCGGGTGTACAGCTCGCGCACCCGGTCGATGAATGGGGTGATCGGCTCATCCTCAGTGTGAACCAGGGCCTGCATCCGGGCATCGCGCACCATGAAGTTGGTCGCAGACGTGTCCTCATCCAGGAGGAGCACTTTCGCCCCGACCTCGATCGCTTCGAGGATGTTGGCTGCCTGGCTCGTGCTCCCGGACGCGTCGTCACTCGAGAACTCCCGTGTATCGCGGCCGTAGGGGAGAAGACCGATGAACGGGCTGATGTCGACCCGCTCCACCCTCCGCCCGTCCTCGGCTCGGATCTTCACCGCATCGGCACAGGTGACCACGTACTCCCGTCCGTCACCCGGGATGTGCGGATACACCCCGCGTTCGAGCGCCCGCAGTAAGGTGGATTTGCCGTGATATCCGCCGCCGACGATCAGGCTGACTCCCTTTGGAACCCCCATCCCGAAGATTTCTTTCTTTCCGCTTGGAAGCGGATGGAGGAGGGGTATGCGTACCCGAAGCTCATCCGGAGACCGAAACGGAATCGCGCGGTTGCGGGGAAGTGGTCGGTCGCTCGCCCCGGATTCCCGGGGGAGAATCGCCCCGTCAGCGATGAACGCGACCAGCTCCATTTCCTCGAGCTTGGATCGGATGTACTCCTGGTTCTCAACGCAGTCGACGAATTCCCGCGCCTCCGCCTGCGGAAGGTTTTCCCATATCAAACTCGCACTTACGATCTTCGGAATCTCACGGCAAAGGATTTCCTCCGCGGCACGGCCGAGGATACGCCTACCAGCGGCGGGAAGACCGACGAAGATTCGGGCTTCAACCCAGTCGGGCGTAAGCTTCACCGCGGTCCGTTCGAGGACCTCTTGAGAACCGGAGTCGATCTCAACAAGCCCGCTTTTCCCGCTTCCCTTCCTGCCGGAGACGACCCTGTGGATCGCCCGGTTTACCTGCCGAGCAAGATAATCGGCAAGGGCGATTTTCCGGATCCTGTTTGCGAACAGTTCCGGCGGGAGCTTGGTTATGGATTGGGGTACGCGCATACGGACCTTCGATGGTGCAGCGAACGGGTCTCCCTGCACATGGTCGATGTACAGAGTGAATGAGGAAAACGCGTACTCGCCCTCGATATCTTTGTACGCTTTGTACCCCCGCCCGTCGATGCGAGAGAGGGCGCGGCGTAGCTCCGTCTCCGTCCTCACTTCTCCTCCCCAAGCACAGCCTCCAGAAAGCGATGCACCGACTCCTCCGTGGTATGAGCAGGGGTATACCCCGGGTACGAGCGGGCGATCTCCGTGTCCCTGACCAGGTTAAGCTTGTTCTGCTTCACGCTGTAGAATATCCCGCGGCTGCGCAGGGTTTTCGCTAGATACTCTTGCTCAGACTGCCCGGGAGTGGGGATGATGAGTGCTTTGCGTCCGATCTCGGCGAGCTCCATCAAAGTGGTATAGCCAGACCGGCAGACCACCAGCTTCGCCCGATTCAGCATCTCCTCCTGATGCGCTCTGTCGAGGTACGGATATACTTCGATCCCTTTGCGGAGTTGAATCTTGGTTGTATCTTCATCAGGTTTTCCGAGCGCGATCACGATTCTCCCATCGAGTCCGGATACCTGAGCGAGGACCTTCTCCTCGAGCAACGTCCGCTGCGGTTCCGGCCCGGAGATGGTGATAAAGTAGTCGATGTCCTGGGGGAGGTCGTCACGGCGACGCACGCTGGACAATATCCCAATGTATACCAGCCTTTCCGGTGGAGTGAATCTGATCCGGTGGCTCATGTCCCCGCTCATTCCTCCATCCGCGTCATCGGGAATGATGATCTTACGCATTGGTTTCAGCCAGTGCGCGAGCGCCCGTTCCATTGCCCATTCCATCACCGGATCACGCCATGGGGCGATGTAGCGCGGGCTGTGTGTAATATAATAGGAGGGAATATCTGAAGTGACAAGTCCATTGCGATGATCGGAGATGATAACATCGAAACGTTCCTCCCTTAGCAACTGTTTAAACCTGCGCTGTTCGTCAATCCACGTCCAAAGGATTCGGGGAATGTTGACGGCGGTTTTCACGTAGAACCGAAAGCCGGTCTTCGCCACGGTAGTCGGGATGTCCGGCCAGTCGAGATAACGGCAGGAATCCCCCAGCTCCTGCTTCAGTACGCGCAGTGCCCTGCCGGTGGAAACGATCGTGACTTCGCACCCGCGGGAGAGCAGGCCTCGAATGAGCACCAGATCCCGTGTTGCATGACCGAGACCCCATGCACTTGTTCCGAACAGGACTTTCTTCGCCTTCATTATCACTTCCCTTGTAACCTTGGTTCGTGTATTTTAGATAAGGAGGAATACCGGAAACAAGGGCAAGGAGTTATGTCCGCGGAGAAGGAACTGATTTCATTTGTTATGTCGGGGTTGGTGTTCACGGTAAAAAATCTCCCCGCTCCTCATCCCCCGTGGTGGGGAAAGCTGATCCGCTACTGGCTTGCTCTTTCCTTCCCCATAGCCGGACATCTGCTCTACGATCTGACCGTCGTGGGGCTGGAAAATTTCACCAACAGCCCGGGAACCCTTATCATCGCGAACCACAAAACCGACTTTGACATCGTGCTTCTCGCTCCCGTGATATTCTGGTCGCATCGAGGGCGTGGGCCAGCGGGAAGGATCGCGTTCGTCGCCGCTGAACGAATGTTCCTTCCCGGCTATCTTTCCGACTACATCCTCCATCGGCCTGACTGGCTGCGCCGTCTCATTTACCCAGCGAACCTTAGCGCTG
>CAZZJU010000091.1:0-6815 GCA_964654805.1 uncultured Thermotogae bacterium
AGCCGGAACGATCTTCCTTTCCATCAAACCGGAGGGTAAAGACGCTCGTATGTGGCTCTATTTACCAGCGCTTGGAATGGCCAAAGAGATCGTAGCTGAACAGCGCAAACAGAGCTTCGCCGGTAGCACTTTCTCCTACAAAGACATAGCGAGTCGAAGCTTCGCGGACAAATACTCCGCAAAGTTGGTCGGAGAGGAAACAGTCAAGGTAGGTGATAAGTCTTACGATTGTTATGTCCTCGAGCTCACCGCCAAGCCGAATTCGGACGCCGATTACCCAACTGCCAAGGCATGGGTCGACAAAAACAGCTTCCTTATGCTGAAGAGCGAGGATTACGATTCGGAAGGGAAACTTGAGCGGACCATGGAAGTGCTAGCGGTCGGAGAATTCGAAGGGAACGCTGTAGCTGACAAAATGATAGCTAAAAACGTCATTGACAACAGCTCTACTACAATCACTTTCCTCGAGCGCAAGCGCCCTGAAAAACCAATCCCGGACTCCATCTTTGATCCGAATAATCTCTCTTCGTTCGACCCAACTGAGTTCGGATTCTCATCGTAATCATAACGCTTGGGCCTGCGGACATACTCCGCAGGCCCTCATTTTTGCGATATCCAAGGGGCAATGTCGGAATCAAGCAAATGCCCTGGAAATCCAGTATAGCGAATCACACCATGCCGATCGATCAATAGAGCATGGGGAATACTTCCTACATTATAGATATATGCAACCCTATGATCTCCTTGAGATGGGTCGTCCCATAAGTTGATGAACCCGGTGTAACCGTTCATGTACAGATAACTTTGTGCAGCGGCCATATTCCAGTCAAGTGCCACAAGTACCACTACTAACCCTTCGTCCTTATACTTATTCAGCAGTTCTTGCAAGTGAGGCATTGAGTCACGGCAATAGGGGCATGTACTACGCCAGAATTCGAGAATCACTACTTTGCCGAGAAAATCAGATAGGCTAACTTCCTTTCCCGATGAATCTTTCAAAGTAAAATCAGGAGCGGCCTGTCCCACCTTTAAGCCAACGGGGACACTCGCCCTGCTCGCAGTCTGAACTTTTGAAACCTCCTCTAACGTTCCTTCTTCGGTAAGCACGATAGTTTGAGTAGCTGTTCCCGATGCATGCGCATCGTCGAACACCACCAATGTTACATCGAAACTGCCGGAGCCTAGATAAGTATGAGATACTTTCTTGCCCGCTCCAGTATAGCCATCACCAAATGTCCATTGGTAAGCCACAATACTTCCATCCGGATCAAAAGATCCTGAGGCGTCAAATAAAACGGTGTAAGGAGTTTTCCCGTTCGTGAAGTTGAACTGCGCAGTTGGTTTCTCGTTGGCCAACACAGCTATTCCTATCGTTAGAATAATTAAAAGGAACGATATACTTGCTCGTTTCATCGTTGCACCTCTTTCAAACAAGATATGTCTCTCCGTCTCGGCAGGCGATAACTCCTTTTATTGTAGGAGGAGTACTGCTCAAATGAGTCGCCAAAACCGTTCCTGACACTTCCTGCGCTATCCTCGTCACAGCCCGCACGTCAAGATGCCCGGGATCATCCGTGGGTAATGGATGGGTGAGCTCAGTAATAACAATATCTGCCCCAGCGACAAGCCGGTGAAGCTGTGAACATTCACCGGTATCTCCAGTATAGGCTATGCAGCGACCATCGATCACAAATCGATAGCCGTAAGTATCAAACCCAAAATGCTCCATACCAATAGCAGTAAACTGCAAATCCCCAGCTTGGTAATCACCATCTCCTGCTACTTCAACAAACTCAACGGTTAGATCCGGAGCAAGCCCCTTCTTTACCAACTCCGGCCAAGCGAGAGCGGAAAGCTGATGTGCTTTCTGTGCCAATCCCCGCGGTCCAATTAAATAAATAGGTCGGGAGCGTGAAACGAAGAAATGATGCATGAGAAAAAAGAACGGGATTCCGAATGAGTGATCGGCATGGAAATGGCTGATAAAGACGTAGTCGATTGAGGCGATATCCGCTCCCACCCGATAAAGCTGGGGAACAGCGCTCGGAGGGAGATCGAGAATG
This sequence comes from uncultured Thermotogae bacterium, assembly GCA_964654805.1. Lineage (GTDB taxonomy): Bacteria > Bipolaricaulota > Bipolaricaulia > UBA7950 > UBA9294 > S016-54. The sequence continues at coordinate 2,064 of CAZZJU010000091.1, forward strand.
ATTCTCCCGTTAACGAGAATCGAGCTCCAAAGCCTTCCGTGACCGAGTGCCGCTCCTGACCCAAGGCAGGTAACGGCGATGCGGTTCATCAGCTTAGAGCGCGATCGGTCTCCCGCAGGCGGCGCGCCAATTCCTCTAACATCCCTAATGCCACTTCCGGATAAGCAGCGATTAACCCTTTCATCGCCCAGGGAGAAAGTACAAGGCACCGGGTATCTTCGGTAGCGATGACATCCGCCGATCGGGGAGCACCATCCAACAGCGACATCTCTCCGAAGAACGATCCTTTCCCAAGCTTGGCTAGACGCTCTTCACCCCGTCTGACCTCCGCTCCTCCAGATAGGATCAGGTAAAAACCAGCACCGGTATCTCCCTCTGAGACGATTTTCGTACCGGCTTTGAACTCCTTGTCCACCGCGGACTTAAGGATTCCCTTTAGCCCTCGTTCGCTCAACCGTGAAAAGAGAGGAACTTGCTTAAGAAGGACGATTGTATCCTGGTTGATCATGCTTCCCCCTTACAAATCGATATCTTCGCGCTAAATAGCATGATATAATACAAGCCGGACAGTTTGCAACTTAAGGAGTAAAACCCATGTCGTGGAGTACCACCCTAAAGAATCGCCAATTGATACGGACACAATTAGCCGCTGGCGAAGATATAGCAGTCATGTTCAGTGATATCCGTGGATTCGCCAGTTACACAGCAAAAGCGGGCGACCGGGCCGCATGGCGGCTCGCCCGGCTTCACGAAACGCTGCTCCGCGATGAAATCGAAGGGCACAATGGAATACTCGTAAAAACGCTTGGAGACGGCGTTATGGCTGCATTTGCCGAGCCACGTGACGGAATAACAGCCGCAGTTGCAATTCAACATGAGATCAGAAAAATAAATATAAACTCAACGGATGTCCCTATAGATGTTGGTATAGGCCTTGCAAGCGGCACTCCGGTGATGACAGAGACCGACTTGTTCGGCAACTCGGTCAACACTGCCCAGCGCCTTTCCGGCCTGGCAAAAGGAGGACAGATTCTAGTAACAAAAGAGATAAAAGAAGCCGTACCGCTCAAAGACGGATTGAGCTATATCCCTTTAGGCAAACGCGACCTCAAAGGAGTGGGGGAGGAAGAGATATATGAAGTCGCATGGATGGATGAACTTATCCGAATTTCAGATGTACACGATCGGATAACCATCGTCCTCACCGCTCGTGGATCAGTAGTGGTAAAGCCGGCAAAGAAGTTGGAAAACACGAACAACACGCTAATTGGACGCGTGTCAGCGCTCCTCAAACTGAGGAAATCCGATACGGTAAACTCCCAGCAGGTAAACCGCGAGTACCCAGTAACCGAAGTAAGCGCTTCTCTCCACCGCCGCACGCTCCTCATCCGCCTTGGAAGGAAGCTTGTCCCCCTCCATGGCGTCAATCCGGACAAGGCGCGTGAATTCATCGATCGATTGGAATCTCTCAAAAAGGAACGAAACGAAGCCCAATTACTTGGGTAAATAGGGAAACCCGATCCGCGGAGGTATTCCCAGATGAACAGGTTATTCGCCATCACTGTGGTGCTCTTTCTCATTCTCACGTTACCAGCATTCATTGCCCTTGGAGATGGGATAATCATCCCCGATCATCCAGACCATAGCTGGCTCACGGTTATCTATCACCATGTCACGGTGACCGTAAACGATGGTGTCGTGATCACGCATGTCGATCAGGAGTTTCGTAATGAGACTGACACATCGATTGAGGGACGGTATGTGTTCCCCCTGCCCGAAGGTGCGGTGGTATCCGACTTCTCTATGTGGGCTGACGGAAAGAAGCTTGAGGGAAAGATCCTCGATGCCGATGAAGCGCGCACCATATACGAAGACTACGTGCGTCGGGCCCTCGATCCTGCCCTTTTGGAATATATTGGGAGAAACACCATCGCCGCCCGAATCTTTCCCATACCGGCCGGAGGGACAAGACGCATCGAAATTACCTATACAGAGGTCCTCTCAGCCGAAAGTGGTGTCTATCGTTATCGCTATCCGCTCGATACGGAGCGGTTCTCCGCCGCTCCGCTTGCGGACGTGAAGATCGATGTGTCGTTGGAAACGTCGAGTAGGTTGCAGGCGGTCTACTCTCCGACGCATAAGATAACCGTCACCAAGACCGGCCCAGGAGCAGCCGCTGTGCACTATGAGGAATCAGATATCCTCCCGATGAAGGACTTCATCCTCTATTATTCGGTCCTTCCTGATGAGATGGGAATGACCCTCCTCACTTACAAGAGTGAAAACGACAATGGTTTCTTCCTCCTAATCGTTTCCCCTGAAGTGGAGCAAGAAACGACCGCCGTACCCAAGGACCTGCTCTTCGTGCTCGACACCTCGGGAAGCATGTCCGGGGACAAGATCGTACAAGCGAAGAGTGCTCTCGAATTCATCCTTCAGAACCTAAATCCGGACGATCGGTTCGCCGTAGTGGCGTTCAGCGACTACCCGCGAGCGCAAAGCAATTCCCTACTTTCGGTGACCCCAGAAAACATAGCCACGGCAACTGGATGGATAAGGAAACTGCAGGCGGACGGGGGAACGAACATCGATGCTGCTCTAACTACTGCGTTGGGCCTCTTCCAGCGCAATGATCGTCCGCATTACCTGGTGTTCTTGACGGATGGTGAACCGACCGTGGGGAATATGGAACCGATTGATATCCTCACTGACGCCAAGAAAGCTAATGTCGTTGGAGCGCGGATATTCACGTTCGGCGTCGGGTACGACGTAAACACCTTCCTCCTCGACCGACTGAGCCAAGAGAACCACGGGACCACGGTGTACGTCACCCCAGACGATAACCTTGAACGGGCGATCTCCTTGTTCTACCGGAAGATCGCCTCCCCGGTACTCACTTCTCCCACAATCGAAATAAACGGGGTAAAAATCTACGATGCCTATCCCACCCCGCTTTCCGATATATTCCGCGGCTCACAGCTCCTCTACGTCGGCCGGTACGAGAACGGTGGCAAGGGTAAGATCACCTTGAGCGGCAATGTTGGAGGTAAGACCGTATCGTTCAGCGCGGTGCGCTCCTTCCCCGACGTCGGACTCACCGCTGACTTCCTCCCCAGGTTGTGGGCCGGTCGAAAGATCGCCTACCTCATCGACCAGATCCGCCTGTACGGGGAGAAGAAGGAACTCATCGACACGGTGATCGAACTTAGCAAGCGCTATGGAATCATCACCCCCTACACCTCGTTCCTGATCGAGGAAGAATCGCTCTCCGCCGATCAAATGGCACAGAAGCTGGGCCAGACTGCTGCCGCCGCTCCCACAAGCGGGAAACAGGCGGTAGTCGGAGCCTCGAGTATCCGCACCTTAGCTGAAGAAGAGGCCGCTCCACCTGAGGGCGAGTCGGTGCGCACGATTGAAGATCGTACTTTCTTCCTCAAGGACGAGGTTTGGACAGAAAGCACATACAACGGCGAAGAAACCATCAAAATCAAGGCATACAGCCGGGCCTATTTCGATCTCATCACGCTCAAGCCGGAGTTGACGGCCTTCCTTTCCCTTGGAGATCAGTTGATACTCAAGGTGGGAGAGGTGTATATTGAAATCGGGCCGCTTGGCGCGGAGACTCTTACCGATGAACTGCGAAACAAGATCGAAGATTAAACCGCTCTTGTGGATCATCCTGATCCCGCTTTTCGCATTCGCGGCATTGGCGGGGACGGTCCCCAAAGGGGTCGTCCCTGCCCCGCCCGAGGCGGGGATATCCGTCGGAATCGCGACCGATAAGCGGGTTTACGCACCAGGGGATGAAATTCAAATCGCGATCACGGTCGGACAGGAGTGCTATTTATACCTTTACGACATCGATCCCGCTGGGACAGTGACATTGCTTTATCCCAATCGGTTCCAGCCAAATCCGAAGGTCACGGTAGGAAAGGTAATCCTTCCGGGGAAGGGGTACAAACTCGTCGTCGGAGAGCCAGAGGGAACAGAAACTCTTGTAGCCATCGCGTCCTTGGTTTCTATTCCGCTATTCGTCCCAGATACCAAAGAATCGTTCAAAGAGTACAAACTTACCCCAGAGAAATTCGCTCTGGAAGTGAGAAATTCTCTGGGGAACTCGGGTTGGAATAGTGCTTGGACCCAAATAACAGTGTATCAACCACGATCGACCCTCTTTATAAATTCGGAACCAGTGGGAGCGGAGATCTACATAAACGGTAACTACGTGGGGAAAACACCTAAATCAGTCACCATCCCTGCCACAACTGTGAGGATCACCCTCAAAAAAGAGGGATTTATTCCATATTCGCAAACTGTAGAGCTCAAGGACAAAACGATGGCCGAGATCTCAGCCCGCTTGGAACAGGCTCCTATCGCTCCCCCCGAGGAAAGCCCCCAACCGGTCGCCGGGTTCTTTGCTGTCGATTTCGGCCGTGACAGCGTAGGAGCAGAACTAGGATTCGAACCGGGGATCGGAATTGGAATCTCCGCTAGGTTCCTTGCCGATGAGACCGTAGAAGTAGGAGCGAGCATTCGCCTCCACCTCGAGATCGTCGACAACTGGCGGGTGTTGTTGGGAGCCGGACTCGGTTTGCAGGAAAAGCCAGTAGAGCCATCCGGCGTTCCTGTGCCATTAGCGATCCACATCGAACCGGATACGGAAACCGTGGTCTACCCGGACATCACCATAGGGGCAGAACTCGACCTCAAATACGGAATTATATTTGGGGGATATAGCTTACGCCGCGGCGT
>CAZZJU010000092.1:0-6776 GCA_964654805.1 uncultured Thermotogae bacterium
CAGTCTGTGGTGGGAGCTACGCTTGTCGTGATACTGTCCGGGCTTGTGGGAGGGCAGTCCATCTGACCCCTGAACTGGCGTGAGTGCTGTTCCTGTCTTGCACTGACCTGCTCACCTAAGGTTCGTCTCCATCCGCACCAATGTAAACAATACGAGCCGAGAGAACAGCTCCTCTCTATCCCGGTAGCTAATGTGCGAGCCTCGCAATGCGCACAATAAAGAGAAAAATAAGAAGTTTTGCTGTCGGATTACAGGATCGGACCTCAATGATCGTTGCAAAAAGATAACAATGATGTTATTCTTCTGCTATGAAATGGGATGAGTTTCTGGAACGTTTTCACGACTGCACAGTGATCGAACCTGCGATGGTGTACGCAGGGAAAACCAATCCCGATGCTCTCCAAGCGCAATTGAGCCGTTGGGTGAGGGAGGGGCGCCTTATCAAGCTGGCACGCGGGAAGTATGCGCTTGCTCCTCCGTACAGAAAGGCTGAGCTTCCCCTTGAACATGTGGCAAATCGTCTCGTGTATCCATCGTACGTAAGCCTGGAGAGCGCGCTCGCTTGGTACGATCTTATCCCCGAGGCGGTAGCTGTTGTGACTTCTGTGACGACAGCGCGTCCACGTGTGCTGGAAAACGCACTGGGGACGTTTCGCTATCGGCACATCCGGCGAGAACTGTTTTGGGGATTTACCTCGGAAAACCTGCAGGGACAAGAGTGCGTTATCGCTCTTCCGGAGAAGGCGATCCTCGATCTTTTCTACTTTCGGCCGGGTGTAGCGACGGCCGAGGAGATTCGGGAAATGCGTTTTCAGAACTTAGATCGCCTCGATGAGAAGCGGTTGTTGGCATTTGCCGAGCGAACCGGTGTGAAAAAACTCATCACCGTAGCAAAACGTCTTGTGCGATATCGAAGGATCTTCCTTGAGGAGTATGATCTGTCATGAAGGATCGTGCCTTACAACTAGCTGCTGCGGCCCCACAAAGGCAACGGAGGAACATCCTGCGCGAATATGTGCAAGCACACGTCTTATACTCGTTGCAATCGGTGCGAGCGTTTGAACAAATCGCTTTCGTTGGTGGAACGGCGTTACGATTTTTGTATGGGTTGCATCGATATTCCGAGGATCTCGATTTCTCCTTGGAGCATGGAGAGGGTTACAGCTTCGACCGCCTTCTCGATCGAGTAGAGTCGGATTTGGTCAAGGCTGGATTCGACGTGACAGTACATCCACACAAAGGAGAGCCAATCCACTCTGCGTTCGTCAGGTTACCCGGACTGCTGTATGACGCCGGCCTGTCACCGCATCGAACGGAAAAGCTATCCGTGAAAATTGAGATCGACACCCACCCGCCTGCGGGAGCAACCACAAAAACGACTCTGGTCAATCGCCACTTTCTTCTTGCCCTTCTTCATTACGATATCCCCTCGCTGATGGCAGGGAAGCTGCATGCTTTGCTCTCCCGGCCGTACACAAAGGGACGAGATATTTACGACTTGCTTTGGTACCTCACTCGCCCCGATTATATAGATCCAAATATCCCTTTACTGCAGAACGCTCTGGCTCAGACAGGGTGGGCCGGTCCGCAGGTAACCGCGGAAAACTGGCGTGAGATTATCGCTAACAAGATCGTCGGGTTGGATTTCACAAAGATTGCAGATGACGTTGGCCCATTCTTGGAAAGACCTGAAGACCGAGCGCTCCTCACTCGTGAGATCGTCCTTTCCGCACTGCAACGAACATAGAGCTTGTCTTCCTGTAAGGCGACGATCTGCTTGCGGTTGGTCCCCGGGTACCTGCGAAACAGCGCCACCAAGGTGATCACCGTTACCGGTCCCACCCCAGCAATGCTCATCAACACCTGGAATGATTGTGCTGCTGCTTTCTCTTCCTTAATGAGCTTCTGGGCCTGTGTTATGCACTCCTGCTCTTTCTCCTTCAGGGAGGTAATGGTCTCGGTAAGTTCTTCGAGTACCTCCTTCGGGGTGGATGGATCCTGACTCAACGCTTCCAACAATCCTTGGTACGACACCCGTGCTTTCTGGGTCACCCGGTAGATCGCCAGTTGGGCCGAGACGGCTTGTGTCAGCCGGTCAACGGATCGAGCCCTTCTCGCCTCATCCTTGCCGCGTTCCACACCATACCGGTAGAGAAGCTCAGCATCTGTGTGATCAGTCTTCGACCGCCTGCCTTCCACCTCGCGGAGACTCGGAATCAATCTTGGATTGAGTTTCACGGTGAGGATGTTCTTCTCCCGACAGAGCGCCTCCAGCCTGCGGGAGTAGGTGCTCGTCGCCTCGAACACGATCAGTACCTCCCGGCCATGGTTTACGAACTCCGTGAACTCAGGAAGGTCTTTCCTGTTGGGAAATACACGCTCTTTCTCACCGTCGTAGGTGACCAGGGCTTGCTTGCCCACATCCACTCCGATACACTGCATGGTGGAACCTCCGTCATTGCTAGAGTGATGGAGAGTTCGAGTGGGCTGCCCTCTCCAGCCTGACCTTGTAAACGCGAGCTGCGGTGGAAACTGCGCTCTTGATACTGTCCGGGCTTGTGGGAGGGCGGTCCATCTGACCCCTGAACTGACGTGATTGCCGTTCCTGTCTTGCGCTGACCTGCCCACTATAAGGTTAAAATAAAGAGAAAATAAGAAGTTTTGCTGTCGGATTGCAAGACCTGACCCTATTTCGACCCTATTTCCTACTATTTTATTTCTCTGCTGAGAGGACAATGTAAATGTAGTTGTCAAGACGATGCGATCCATTGCCCTGCCGAGGTTCGTATGAACAAACCGGTCCAGGCAAGGAGGAAGGCGGCGAGCATGGAGAACGCCGCCAGATAACCGATCCGGACGAGCAGAAGCCCGATGATGACCGGCCCCAACGCCTGGCCAGTGTCGGCGATCGTGCCGAACACCCCCATCGCCGCCCCGAGGGATTCGTGCTTCGCTAGGTCGGCGACAAGCGCGCCGGTAGAGGTGGTAACGAATGCCTCTCCCAGCCCGAATAAGACGACGAGCGCGGTGAGGATCCAGAATGACTTAAACAGCGGGATCACTGCGAAGGGGACAGCGCACAGGACCATCCCGATTATGATCGGTGCACGGCGGCCGTAGCGATCCGAAATCCGCCCCATGATCGGCTTGGCCACGACGCTCGTCCCGGTGAGAATTGTCCACAGCAGTCCGGCGAGCGCGATGTTCAACCCGGCCTGCTCGACCACGTACAAGGGAAGGAACGCATGCAACACGCCCATCGTCATGTTCTGCACTCCCTCCATCCCCGCAGTGAGGAGGAGAGGAATCGAGCGAACGACTTCGCCCAACCCTCGCACCGTTCGACGGTAGATCTCCAATATGCTATGCGCTTTTCCTCGCACCTCTTTGCGCATGTGTGGAACCAGCCACATCGCGGTTCCCAGTGCTACCAACCCGATCCCGCCGATGATCGTATAGAGGAAATGAAAATCGCTCAGTGTGGGACTGCTCCCCCGGGCGATGATGTAGAGAAGACCGCCGGCGAGGAATCCGCCCAGGGCGTTAGTGGCGATCTTGATTAGCGAAAACCATGCTAGAAGCTCTCCTTTGCGTGCCCCGGCGATCGCTGCCACTGCGGCCATCACCACCGGACCGTAGATTGCGGTTGCCAGTCCGTGAAAGAAGCGAATCGGTAGGAGCTGCCAATCGCGGCTCACGAGGAGATAGAAGAACGGGGTCAAGCCGAACACTGCCGCCCCGAACAGGAGCGTCTTCCGTTTGCCGATTTGATCGGAGATCGCCCCGGCCGGGGCCTTGAAGAAGATACCAGTGATTGTGGATGCAGCGACGATCAGGCCAACCATTGCCGGTCCCGCGCCGAGCGCGGCGGCGAACAGCGGTAGAACCGGAGTTCGCGCCATGTTGTAGCTTGTGCGTGCGGAGAAGTCGATCGCGCACAGGGCAAAGAACCGCTTAGGAATCTGCTTCTTGGATGGCGCCTTTCCCATCAGCTCGCGGTTTTCCTCTTCGCCCACTCGTACAGGGCGTCGTACATCGGGGTCTCCCACGCGATCTTCTGATGATCGTCCTCGGAGAGGAGGGCGAACCCATGCGCGATTGCGCTTAAGCCCGCTGCCTCGGGTTCATGGAATGCTGATCGTTCCGGGTTGACGTCGGCGGTGGAGACGATCTTCGCTACTAGGTCCAATGCCGGATCCTTCCCCCACAGATTGTGCTGCATCATCAGAGTGACGAACGTGCACACCTCCCCCTCCGGTGTCTGCTCATGGGAAAAGTCTGCGCCTTTGGTGTCGAACGACTTTGCCCCGAGCTTCTTTGCCACCTCCAGCACCTCGTCCCGCGACGCGAAGATAAACTGTGCCTGCGGATCGATAAATCGTTTGATGAGCCATGGGCACGCTACCCGATCGATATTTCCGTGTTCACGTGTGATCCACTTCACGCTCAACCTCCTTTTTACAATGCGGAGATGTGTTGAATGTAGTAAAACGCCTTGCTCGGATTTTTATCAATCCCGCGTCCAGCGTCCCCACCAGGTGGTACGGCCAGTCCCGATCCCAACCCCGGCGAATAGGATCGTGATCAAAAACCATAACCCGGCTGCCTGCCAGTAGGAAAGCGGTTTGAACAGCCCGAGATGACCGACGACAATGCTGTTCCACAGCATTTCGATCACCCAACTGAAAAAGAAGAATGCGGCTATCCCGCCTCCGGCGATGAATTTTCCCAGCATACGCATGTGAATCACCTCCTCTCTTAAAAGTCCCAATCGAAATGCGGCGTAGGCAGGCGCAACAGCTCATCCAACGCCGCAATTAGCTCCCCCGGTCCGGCGAGGTTATCGCTGATTGCAAGACCGCTCGCCGGAAGGACCCCGAGCCATAGCCGGGTGAACGCCCCCACCGACGCATGGAGAGTCGGAAGGCTCTCTTCTATTCCTGGAATGGCCGAGGATTCCAGTCCAAAGCGTACCACGTATTCTCCGCCGGTCCCCCGCCACGGGGCATCGGGGGGAAGATAATCCGCGATCGGATCGGTCAGGGAAAGATTGAACCGGATTTCTTTTCCACCAAGGTGGGTATGAGCCAGACACGTTTGCAGGTCGAGGATCCGCGCTTGCCAGTAGGCCACGGCTCTCGCCTGCGACTCGAACTTTCCGCCCCGGGTGAGCTGATGCAGGCGGAACGGACGAGAGATGAAGTCCTGCAGCTGCACCCCCGGAGGCTCGACCATCCGTACCGCCCGCACCTGATCGCTCCAGGTCTTCACCAGCGCGAGAAGCTCGCGCAGCTCCTCCCCGGTTCGGTAGGCCATCCACTCAACCGCGTACGGACCGCTCTCCGGATCATTCGCCCTGGCCCAGAGGTGGTGGGTGAGAGCGCCGGTTTCGTCGGCGTAGCCCAACCCAAACCCATTTTTCGCCCATAGCAGCTCACCGCGGGTGATGAGCGGCGAGTCGATGGTGCATGCTCCGTGCGATCTACGGCGGGCGATGCGGCTCTTGTGCACCCTTTCCCAATCGTCTGGGCCGAGACGGATGGGGATCCTCGGGACGTCGTCTACCGTCAGTGCTGCCGGGTCGAAGGTGAATGAGTGCTCGTAGGTTCCGGTTCCGAACCCGAACCGGTCGTAATAGCCCTGGTCGAACATCTCCAGGCCGCATACCGCTGCTCCTGCGGCGGCGCTTTGGGATATTGCATGAGCGACGAGTTTGGTTGCTAGCCCGCGACGACGCCCAATCCGGCTCGTTGTCACCCCGGCGATCCCGGCAAAGGGAAGGTCATCGTTCAGGTAGCGCAGCGATCCCGACGCAACGGATACCACTGATTCGACGCTTCCAGTGAGTTCGCCCACCCAGGTGCGCACACCGTCGAGTAAGTACTTGAGCGCTTCCTCCTCGCGCTTTTCATCGGTAAGCCATCCGACCTCGCGCCAAATCCGCTTCACTGCCTCGAAATCGCGCTCACTATCGTAGATACGGATTGTAACTTCTCCTTTCATCGCCAATGTGTTTTACCAACCACCTTCGCGTATAGCCCCTTTCCAGCAAGCATATTTTTGCCCACAACAGCGTCGTTTCTTGCTTGGACCATAGTAGCATAAATATGTATGTCCGTTAATTCCGTTTCCTCCCCGCATTAGTACAAAAATCATTAAGTGAGTGCAGGTATTCCCCAAAGAGGTTCAGATGTTATCTGGCTTTGTCGTCGCAGATCACGTTTGCCGCCGGGCAGGCCGATCGGGGGATACGAGCGAGCACCAGTTCGCCGATCGGGTTGCTCCGCGCCAGCGCGTGGGCTACGTGAAGGTGAAGGCATTTTATCCGCGTGAAGTCGGCGATTCCTCCAATACCGCGTTCCGTCAGACTTTTCAGCATCCGCCGTTCTTCGAGGTATGAACGCTCCTCCGGACTCAGCAGGGATAAGCGTTCCTCGATGTATGCCCGGTGGGCGGAGAGGAACCGCACGGTCAGTTGCTGGTCATCGCGTAGTATTCGCTCCAGCTCGTGGATCAGCCCCCGCGCTTCCAGGCGGTCTATCTCCTTGCCCAGAAGCGGGCAGGTGAGCCAGAACGTGGTTGGGAACGGTTCACCGTTTACGATCGGATGAACGACGATCACCTGTGGGTAGCCGTACGGGCAACGGGTCGCTATTCCTCGCAACCCGCGCGGTTCCCGTCCGAGTTGAACTGCGATTATCCGCCGGTCGTTCAGAGTTGCAGGTTCCATCGGTCGGTTTCGTACTTATCTTGCATCAGCGCCTTCGCCCGCTCCA
>CAZZJU010000093.1:0-6280 GCA_964654805.1 uncultured Thermotogae bacterium
GAATGTGAACGCCCCTGATCGGATGTATCCTTGAAGTTCCTTCATCCGATCTGTTCCTTGAGGCTTGCTCACGACGGAACGGTTGAACGTATACGCGCTCAGAAGAGCAAGCACCGAGATTACACCCGGAATTACCAGTAAGAAGGTCATGTCGTGCCTCCCACCTATCCTTTCTTTGAATTTGAACCGCTAAGTTTTCCCCTTTAATTCAGGGCCCTCTTTAAGCAGACAAAATCCGTGCCATTTTATCCCCCTCCCCATTGCGCCGCAAGGAACGCTGTTCTGAATTAGTCTATCTATACACAATATATATTTTTCGGGTGACGTCTGTCCGCAAACCGGCTGACAAAAGATCACTATCCGGAAAACATCGGTCCCTTACCTTCTCCCGCGATTCGCTATTCTTCTTAGTAGAGGTGTGCGCTGAAAAAGAAAGAGGAGGAAACTATGAAAAAGTGGATGACCGTAGCACTGATGGGGCTCATAGCGAGCATACTCTTCCTGGCGGTGGCGCAGGCACAAGATAGCGCGGGCGCTGCAGCGCCGAGTGATAAGGGTACAGCTTCCAAGAGTACGGCTTCGTTGGAGAGTACGCTCGGTTGCTTCGAGGCGTTCATGAACGGCGTCTTGGCAAAGATTCAGGCTAACATGGATAAGATCGACACATTTAATGGCAAGGTTAAGGATCTCCGTGACATTGTCCAAGCCGTGTCGATTGAGATCAAAGACGCCGAGGGGAAAATCGTTGGTTTGCGTCAGGACGTTGACGCAATGGGGGATGTGCAGAAGAAGTACGGCGACAAGATCGCAGCGTTGGAAAAGCAATTGAGCGATCTTGCTGCTGCTTGTGACGCGGTTACCCAGAAGGCGGATGTTAACCAGACCGACCTGGCCAACCTCAAACAGGCGTTTAGTGCCTTGAGCTCTGACTATCAATCGTTCAAAGAAAGCGTGCAGGCTGAGATTTCTGCTCTCAAGAAAAACGTAGCCGATCTCGATAGTCGTGTTAAGGTACTTGAGGACCAGGACGTTGGCACCTTTAAGAAAAAGGTAATAGAGCTTGAACGAACGATGAGCGCGCTTTCCATCAAGATCGACAATAACCGCGCCAAACTAGAAGGTTTCGACCAAGCGTTTTCGAGTATTCAGAGCGATATCGCGGCGAACAAGGACGCCATTCTTGCTAACAAGAAACTGCTCCAAGATCATGAAAAGAGGATTGCCGCTCTGGAAAATGGGGCAGGACTGGCTGACCTGCAGGACCAGGTGAACACACTCTACTTCCTCTCTATTGTGGGATTGCTTGCTGGAGTTGGAGCGTTGATATGGGGGTTCTTGGGCAGCGGTCAATAGAAGCGGATGAGGGGGTAGCGGGAGAGGGAACGATCTCCTCTCCCGTTACTTTTGCATTCTTGCGTAACAAAAGTTATATTAGTAAACCGATTTTGAGGGGGAGCGATGGACCGGGTGGGAATACGTCTCAAACGATTTCGTCTGACACACGGGTGGAGCAAACGCCGCACTGCTGAAGAGCTTGGGGTATCAGTTCCCTCCATAATTCGCTGGGAGGAAGGAGAAAGCGAGCCGAACGACTATAACCGATTCAAAATAGAGGCTCTTATATCCTCGGCTCGGACAAAGAAAACCGATCCTGTGCGATGACGAAAATCACGAAGCTTGAGCTTTCCGGATTCAAGTCGTTCCGTCGCAGGACGGTGATCCCGTTCTTTCCGGGGATGACCGCGGTTCTGGGGGAGAACGGATCGGGTAAATCGAACCTAATCGATGCTATTCGGTTCGTTATGGGGCGACGTTCGTCTCAACTGCGTGCTGACAGGTTGGAGCATCTCTTGTTCAACGGTGGTGAGCATCATTCCCCAGCGGAAGAGGCCGAAGTGATCCTATATCTCGATAACCGGGACGGAATTTTCGATCGGTTTCTGGACGATGGGGAACGCGTTCCGGAGATCGTGCTCGGTCGGCGGATCACCCGCCGTTCCTCTACCTACACATTCATGGGAAAGGCATGTTCCCGTGGGCTGATCGACCGAATTCTGGAAGAAGCGAAGATCGACCCTGACGGCCAACAGGTGATCGCCCAGGGGCAGATCACCGAGATAATAAAGCGCGGTCCGCAGCGGCGGCGGGAGATCATCGACGAGGTAAGTGGAATTGCCTCCTACGACGAGAAACGCAAGAAGGCGATAAACGAGCTCAAGGACGTGAAATCGAAGCTGAACACACATCGCGTCATTCTCGCTGAGCGGAAGCGAAGGCTCGTCGAGCTTGCCAAGGAACGGGATGCCGCTCTGGAATACAAGCGACTGCTCGACGAGCAAGTGACGATTGAGCGATCGATCCGTCTCCAGCAGCGCAAAACGCTCGAGGAAAAGCTCCGCCGTGCTGTGGAAGAACGAAAGGGAATGGCTGAGCGTATCACGGCTTTGGAGAAGGAGCTTGAGTCCCTTGATCTGGCGATCGAGAACAAAGAATGGGAGCTCGAGGGGATGCGCGAGGAGCTAGGCAAAGACGACAAAATATCACTCCTGCAGGAGGTAGAGCGGTTGCGACGCGAAATCCTGCAGGTACAGACCGAAATTGACTTCAAGCGCGAGCAAGTACGAAATATTGAGGAAATGATCGCTGAGATCACCAAGATGCAAGCAGCAGCGGTGGCTCGGGCCAAGGCGCCGACGCCCGCGAACCGGGCGGTGCAGGCACTGCTTTCCCGCAAACGTGGCGGTGTCTACGGGACGATCGCGTCGCTATCTACCCCGAAACCTGGGTTCGAAGCAGCATTCGAAACTGCGGCCGGTGGACATTTGAACGACCTAGTTGTTGACTCGCGCGAGACGGCGATCGAGTGCATTAACTACCTGAAAGCGCAACGCCTCGGTCGTGCTCGATTGCTTCCGCTTGGGCGTCTCGTAGCGCCTAAGAAAAGTCTCGCCTCGGCGGAAGCGCTCAAGCGGCCCGGTATCATCGATTACGCAATCAACCTCGTCGAATTTGAGCCTAAGTACCGGCGGGCGTTCGAATACGTCCTCGGCGATACGATCGTGGCGGAGAACCTAGAGGCGCTACGCGACATTGACGGAGTGCGAGCCGTTACTTTGGATGGCGACTTACAGAGTAAGGGGGGTGCACTTACTGGAGGGTGGCGGCCGAGTTCACGTAAAGAGGAAAAGCCGGCAAAATCCCCAGATGCGCAGTTTGACATTACCAAACGGCGTCAGCAAATCGGCAAACTGAATCGGGAAATCGCACGGCTGGAAAAGGATTTACAAGAACGTAAGGAAATTCTTGCTACTAAGGAACGAGCCCTTGCCATCAAAGAGCAGGAGGAAGACAAAACCAAGGACAAAGCCTCGACGCGTGGAGAAGAACTGCGCGCTTTGCGGGAGAAACGGCGCGAAGTCTACCAGAACCTGGAGACCCTGCGCCGTGGTCTATCCCGCTACGAGCGGCAGGAGGCAGAGGCCAAAATCGAGCTCGAATCCCTTGGGGCAAACGAGATTGACGAATCCAACTGCATCGACGCTTCTTTGCCCGAACTCGAGAAACGCTTAGAGGAGACGAAGAGAAGGATTCGCAGGCTTGAACCGGTGAACATGCGGGCGATTGATGAGTACATGGAGTTCGAACAGGAGTACAACCGGTTTCGGGAAAAGGTAGATGCGCTTGAAGATGAGAAGCAGGAGATCGAGCGGCTTATCGGGGAGATAGAAGAGAGGAAACGGGCTCGGTTTCTGGAAACTTTGCAGGAGGTTTCGACCCAGTTTGATCGGATATTCCGTGAGCTGTTTCAGGGGGGAAGTGCGTCCCTGGAGCTAGAGGAACCGAAC
Source organism: uncultured Thermotogae bacterium (assembly GCA_964654805.1). Classification (GTDB taxonomy): domain Bacteria; phylum Bipolaricaulota; class Bipolaricaulia; order UBA7950; family UBA9294; genus S016-54. The sequence continues at coordinate 3,846 of CAZZJU010000093.1, forward strand.
GATATCTCGAGCGGGCTTTTGATCAAGGCGAACCCACCGGGGAAGGAGCCGCATGTGATCGATGCTCTTTCCGGAGGGGAACAGACCTTGGTCGCTACGGCGTTTATTTTCGCCCTACAGGAATATCAGCAGGCCCCGTTCTTCGTCCTGGACGAAATCGATGCCGCGTTAGACGTCATGAACACGACTCGCCTGGCGCGGATGCTGCGGGAGTACGCCAAGCGGATGCAGGTGATCGTTGTCTCACACAACGAGGAAACAGTTCGTCATGCTGACCGGGCCTACGGGGTGACAATGAAAGACGGCGTCTCCCAGATACTGGCGCTCAACCTGAACTGACCGGAGGGAAGATGGAAGTTACACGCATCGCGGAGATCCCGCTCGAAGAGTTGGCCAACGAGTCTTGGGAGGGAGTACTCCGTCGGCTGACTGCTGATATGGATCCGTGGGACATCGATATCGCCGAGCTCGCCCGGCGCTACCGCGAGATGCTCCGCGCAATGCACGAGCTTCGCTTCGAGATCCCCGGTAGGATGGTCCTCACCTGCTCAATCCTCCTGCGCATGCAATCCGACGACCTGCTTGCTTCTGCCAGACCGCAGTCCGAGTTCATCGCCGAGCTAGAGGAAGCGGTCGAGGAGGCAGCGGAGGACTGGGATGCTCCAATAGAGCCGGAAGAGGAGTTCGTAATTCCGCTCAGGCGCCGACCACGCCGCCGCGTCACCTTAAACGACTTGCGGAGTGCCCTTGCTGCTGCACTCAAGGTGAGCCGGAGACGGAGCGAGCGGAGGAGCGCGGAGCCCGAGGACGACGGGGATATATTCGATTATTTCGAAATAGGCGGGGAGGATATCACCGACCGTCTACACCGGTTGTTCAGCCGAATAAAGAAACTTCTCTCCGGGAGGAGAGCGATTAGCTTTTTCCGATTGCTCGAGCGGGGGGACAAAGAGGAACGGGTGAGCCGGTTCGTCGAAATCCTACACCTGGCGGCGCAGGGGGAGATAAGCTGCGAACAGGAAGAGTTTCTAGGGGACATCATCATTAGGCTTGCCACGCCGGAATGAACGGGGAAAAACGATGACCGAGGAGACCCGCATCGAGGACCGGAACCTGGTCGAGGCGGCGCTCTTCCTCTCACCGGAGCCGCTCACCCGTCGTCGTCTTGCCAAGATACTCGGGGGGACGGCGCTTGCTTACGTGGATCGGATCTTGGAGGAGATCAAAGCCGAGTTCGACGCGCCGACACACGGGATCGAGCTTCTCGTGGAAGACGGGCGTGCGTACTTGCAGGTGAAGCGCCCCTACGTGGACAAAGTTGCCCACCTTGCCCCACAGCAGGACATACCAAGGCCAGTGCTCCGCACCCTGGCGATGATCGCCTACAACAACCCACTCACCCAAGCCGACCTTATCAAGGTGCGTGGGAATAAGGCGTACGGACACGTCACCGAGCTCCTCGAGCGCGGATTGATCCGCGCCGAACCGCAGGGGAGGACCCTCCTCCTTTCGGTGACCGATGAGTTCCTGCGCTATTTTGGGCTTTCCGACGTTGAGGAATTCAAATTCCATGTGGGGGCAGTGCGGGAAGAGCTGGAGATAGATAAACAGGCAACGGATGAAACCGCCAGAGAGAGCGGTGAGAAGGAGGTCGAGTGATGCAGAGGTACGAGTGTACGATGTGCGGTTATATCTATGATCCGGAGAAGGGTGACCCAACTACTGGAATCGAGCCGGGTACAGCATTTGAGGACCTACCCAACGATTGGACTTGTCCTGACTGCGGTGCGGGAAAGGAGATGTTCGAAGAAATTTGAGGCGTACCGTTTATTCCCATCGGAGGGAAGAGAGACGGGCAGGGCAACTGCCCCGCCCGTTTTGCTTATTCTAACTAGAGATAAGCAGCTTCGCCCAATTCCGCTTCATCGAGTCCGCTTTCTTCTTCCTCTCCCGGCACTCGTACCGGTGTTATCTTGTCGATCAACCACAGAGCAGCGTAAGTGAAGATGAACGCGTATACAACAGTCACAGTAACGGCGACAAGCTCCTTGAAGAAAAACGCATAATTCCCGTACAAAAGCCCATCGGTTCCGCCAGGGTTCGCCGCCTTGCTGGCGAACAACCCCAAGAGCAGTATCCCAATGTAGCCTCCCATTCCATGTACTCCCCACACGTCCAAGGCGTCGTCCCAACCGCGCTTGTTCTTATAGGTGATCGCTATGTAACCTACGAGAGAGGCAGCGATTCCGATCACCATCGCCCACTGTACGGACACATACCCGGCGGCTGGGGTGACAGTTGCTAACCCGGCTACCGCACCGGTGAGCATCCCGAGCATCTTTGGCTTGCGCTCGAAAATCGATGCCAGGATGAGCCAGGTGATCGCGGCGAACGATGCGGCAACATCGGTGTTGAGAAAAGCGTTTGCGGTTACA
>CAZZJU010000094.1:0-6242 GCA_964654805.1 uncultured Thermotogae bacterium
AAACAACCGTTTATCTATGGTTTATATAATCACCTAGAGGTTATTGATGATCTCTTCCCCGAACCCGGAGCAGGAGACCTTGGTCGTCCCCTCCATCTGGCGGGCGAGGTCGTAGGTAACGCGGCCGGAGGCGACCGCCTTTTCGATCCCGGAGACGATCATCTCCGCCGCCTCGGTCCAGCCCATGTAGCGGAGCATCTCCACCGCGGACAGAATCAGGCTGGAGGGGTTGACTTCGTCCTTGCCCGCGTGCTTGGGAGCGGTCCCGTGCGTCGCTTCGAACAAGGCACAACCAGTCTGGTAGTTGATGTTCGCTCCGGGAGCTACTCCGAGCCCACCGACCTGGGCGGCGGCGGCGTCGGACAGGTAATCGCCGTTCAGGTTCATCGTTGCCACCACCGAGTATTCGCGCGGACGCAGGAGCATCTGCTGGAAGAACTGATCGGCTATCCGATCGTTCAGCAGGATCTTCCCCTCAGGGAGTTCCCCGTTGTAGTTGTCGTAGAGCTCTGTTTCCGTAATCACCTGCGGGTACTCCGCGCCGACTTCGTAGCCCCAGTCGCGGAACGCCCCCTCGGTGAATTTCATGATGTTTCCCTTGTGAACAAGGGTAACCACACGGCGATTGTTCTTGATCGCGTAGTCAATCGCTGCCCGGACAAGGCGTTTGGACCCCTCCTCGCTGATCGGCTTCACCCCGATGCCACAGTTCTTGCGGAATCGGATCTTCTCTCCCACCTTCATCTCGGTTGACAGCCAGTCGATGACTTTCTCCGCCTCTGGCGTGCCGGCCTTCCACTCGATCCCGGCGTAGACGTCCTCGGTATTTTCGCGGAAGAAGACGATGTCCAGATCCTGCGGGCGCTTGACCGGAGCGGGCGTCCCGATGTAACGGACCGGGCGCACGCACGCGTACAGGTCGAGAATCTTGCGCAGGGCTACGTTCAGACTGCGGATTCCCCCGCCCACCGGAGTGGTGAGCGGCCCCTTGATCGCTACGAGGTATTTTCTGATCGCATCGATCGTCTCCTGCGGCAGGTACAGTTTCTGTCGCTCATCAGGCGGGATCGCCGCGACCTCTTCCGGCGAGAGATCAGGATGGTTCGTCGCTACCGCCTCGTCCCCCGCCAGCACCTTCATCCAGGCTATATGCCGCTTGCCTCCGTATGCCTTCTCCACTGCCGCATCGACCACCTTGAGCATCACCGGGGTAATGTCCTGCCCGATCCCATCGCCCCGAATATACGGGATGATCGGTCGGTCAGGCACGTTAAGCTTGCCCGCGGTGATCGTGATCGGAGAACCCTCTGGTTGTTCGGCCATCTGTACACCTTCCTCCTTGTATTAGAATTTTGTTAAATCTCTTGCGCTTGTACCGCTTCGCTGATCTTTGTTGCCATTTCGACGACAACCCGCACTATCTGTTCCTTGTTTTTTCCTTGTAGTCGCTGTCGAGGAGCCGCGACGCTCAATGCAGCGACAATCTTGTTCCCCCGTCCGTAGATAGGGGCACCGATTCCGTACGTTCCCTCTGTGACCTCGCCGTCGCTCTCCGCATATCCCTGTGATCTGATAAGGGCGAGCTCCTCCCGCAGCAGGTTGGGATCGGTAATCGTGGTCTTGGTGAACCGGGGGAGCCCCTGTTCACGGATGATCCGCTCTTGATCCTCTTGGGGAAGATAGGCCAACAGGGCTTTGCCGGACGCGCCCGCGTGGAGGGGGAAGATCGCTCCGCGATCGTGCGAAACGCGCAGAGCGTGCGTGCCCTCAACCTTTTCCAAGCAGACTCCCTGGTCATTTCGCAATGCGGAGAGAATCACTGTCTCTCCGTAATCACGCTGCAACTTCTCCATAAACGGGAGTGCGATCTCCTGTAGACTCGATCGGGTAACGGCACGGGCAAGGGAAAGGATTCCCTCACCGAGGCGGTAAACGCCGGGAAGAGAGTCTTCAGCGACTAATCGGTGTTTCTTCAGTACTGCAAGATAGCGGTAAACTGTGCTTTTCGGGATTCCAAGACGTGCGGATATTTCATCGACGCGCAGTCTCGGCGTCGCTTCTGTAAACAGAGTCAGTATTTGCACGCATTTTTCAAGCGTGCTCAGCGTGCTCATTTCCGCCCATCTCTCTCACAATGCGAGAATAGATTCTCACAATGTGAATAGGATAGCACGGAGCAGGCCGACAGTCAAGCGATTAATTCACCGGGAGAGTATCGACAACTGCTAGCAACAAAATTACTGCCATTAGTTCAGGATTGAAGCATTTTCAGTCGTGTTTGCGCCTTGCGAATATGTCTGCTACCATCGCACGTTATGATGGCAAATATGGCCCTGCTGCAAGTGAATAGGCTTGTCAAGCGTTACGGCGAAGTTCGTGCGGTCGATGGAATATCGTTTTCCGTCCCCCAGGGGACGGTATTCACTATCCTCGGGCCGAATGGAGCAGGTAAGACTACCACCCTGGAGATCTTGGAAGGACTGCGTGCTCCTGACTCGGGGGAGATCGAGCTTTTCGGCCGAAAAATTGCCCGCGTTGACCGAAGGGAGAAGGCTCGAATGGGAGTCTTACTTCAAGAGGGAAACTTCGAACCATATCTGCGGGTAAAAGAGGTAATCAATTTGTTCAGATCGTTTTTTCCGAAGGCACGATCAGTGGAGGAAATTCTCGAGCTGGTCGCCCTTACTGAAAAGCGTAACTCTCTGGTAAAGGAACTTTCCGGTGGGCAACTTCAGCGTCTTGCCCTAGGAACAGCGTTGGTAAATGACCCTGACCTTCTGTTCCTGGACGAGCCGACGACCGGACTCGACCCACAAGCACGGCGTAACATCTGGTCGATCGTCACTAGCCTAAAGGCACAAGGGAAGACAGTCGTCCTTACCACTCATTACATGGAAGAAGCGGAAACTCTCTCTGATCATGTATGCATCATGGACTATGGCAAGATCATCGCCGCCGGCAGCCCACGGGAGCTCACCGCCCGGCTCGGGGAGGAGACGATTATCGAATTTACTGCTCCGGATACGGCTGTAGTACCAGCTCTTTCTTCCAAAGGGAAAGTACGGCGGGACGGGGATGTAGTGTTGGTTGAGGTCACTGATCTTGTCCCTGCCTTGCGCGATCTCCTTGCTTGGGCGCATAAAAACAGGGTAGCTCTCGATAATATGGTGATCCGCCAACCGAACCTCGAGGATGTCTTTCTCACTCTCACCGGGAGGAGGCTGCGCGAGTGAGAGATGTATTTGCACTAGCCCGTGTTCATCTCCTGACCGCGCTGCGCGAGCGGGTGACATTATTTTGGTTTATTGTGTTCCCGATTTTTCTGTTAGTGATCCTCTCCCTTATCTTCGGGAACATCGGAAAGCAGGGAGGGATGAACTTCCAAGTGGGACTGGTAAACTTGGAAACAGCTGGAGGAGAACCGGACCTAGCTGGAATTGTAACTAGGGTGTTTGCCGCGGTTGGAGAATCCCATACCAGCAAAGAGCCAGTTTTGAGTATTCACCGCCCTCACCCTGGTGAGGATGGGCAAGAATTTCTCATCCGGGCCAAGGAGGAACTTCAACAGGGTAAGCTGGCTGCAGTAGTCGTTATACCACATGGGTTCAACCAGGCCGTCTTATCCAGTAAAGGGGCCGAGATCGTGATCTACACCGATCCGACGCGGAGCGGATCCGAGCTCGCTGCTTCCGTGATCCGGGAGATTGTCTCTGAGATCGACCAAGAGATCCTCGTCAGAATCGGTAGATTTGACAAAGATAAACAGATACCAGTAAGAACTGAGATGATAGAAAGAGGGGCGGTTTCGTTTTCTTATGTCTCTTATCTACTTCCCGGAGTAATACTGATGGCGCTGTTCACCGCTGGGCTGTTCGGGGTTCCGGGAACGATCCTATACGCCCGTGATCGATTTCAGCTCCGCCGTTACTGGGTCACTCCGCTCACCGTTCCCCGATATCTCGTAGGGTTCTCCTTAGGTCAACTTGGGCTGAGTAGCATTCAGTTTATTATCTTGTTTCTCATTGGCCGGTATGGATTGGGGGCAGAGGTGAACTTCGCCCGGCCGCAAGCCACCGCGTTTCTCATCCTTGGGTTCTGTACTTTTCTTGCGCTTGGTTTTCTCATCGCTGCAATTGCTAAAACAGCAAATGGAGGGATGGCGATTGCTAACATCCTTAACATACCGTTGATGTTTCTCAGCGGTCTCTTCTTCCCGGTCGGAGATTTGCCCGGTTTTTTAAAAGCGATCGTTCTTGTAAATCCGGTTACATACGTTGCATCCGGACTACGTGCCGGTTTAGGACTGGCGCAGGGGACAGTGTCGCTGACGGCGAGTATTCTTGTTCCGCTCGGCTGGATCGCGCTGGCGGTCATCGTCGCTGCCCGGCGCCTTTCCTGGGAGGCAGGACGATGATGGCGCTTCTACATGCCGAGTTCGTCACCTTCGCCCGGGATAGGGCCGCGCTCGCGTTCACCTTCCTCTTCCCGGTTTTGTTTATCCTTGTCTTTGGGTTTCTCATGGGTGGAGAGCAACATTCACGGTTGGGATTGGTTCTCAGTGGCGTTCCGGGGACGAAGCTCGTCTCCGTCCTAGAGAAGACGGACGGGATCACGGTGACCCAGTATTCGGATCGGAAAGCTCTTGAGGAAGGGATCACGAAACGAAGGGTTGACTTTGGTCTCGTCTATGACGGCAAAACGTTGACATTCGTGTACGACCCGACTCAGGTGCAAGGCAATTATTTGCTAGAGCAGATCGCGCGTGGAATATCGACACGGTTTAACCTCGCTCTTCAGGGGACACGTTCGGCCGTTTCCGTCCATGAGATCCCAGTAATAGCTGCAAATGGAAACTGGTTTGTCCGAGTTGTGCCAGGAGTCATCGCCTTTTCCATCCTCTCTGCTGGGTTATTCGCGATTGCCGGGCACCTTACCATGATGAAGGAACGTCGCCAGCTCGATAGGTTCCTCGTTACCCCGATGCGTCCCGTCTACCTGATCGCAGCGATCGGTGGGGTGCGGTTGGTCGTGGCATACATCTCGGCGTTCCTTACCCTGCTCATAGCGATTACAATTCTGCACCTGGAGTTCACCGTTGACTGGTTCCGTTACGCGATCTTCGTTCCAGCAGCGACGATTGGGGCGATGGGAATGGGTGCTCTGATCGCTTTGGTCGTCCGCCGCCCAGAGAGCGCAGGAAGTGTTTCCAACATCGTCGCGATGCTGATGATGTTCCTTTCCGGGATCTATTTCCCGATAGAGATCATGCCTTCTTACCTGCGTACATTATCAAAATTCCTCCCTCTCACATATATGGCAAATGCGATGCGTGACGTGACCGGAGTGACGAGTATCCCTACAGTGGAATTTTGGGTAATCACCGGCGGATTGTTCGGGATTGGGCTTGTGCTTCTTCCCGTTGTCTCTCGCTATATCGTGCGGGCGGACCGCCGCTGATCCGTCCAGTATAATCGAAGAAAAAAAGAGGTGGGGCATGAGACTGTACAATACCCTCACGCGTAAAAAACAGGAATTTGAGCCACAGGACGGAAAGACCGTGAGGATGTACGTCTGTGGTCCCACTGTCTACGATCATCTTCATATCGGCAATTTACGCCCGGTACTTGTGTTCGGTGCGCTGCGCCGCTACATGGAACTGTTCAAGGGATGGAAGGTCATTTACGTTCAGAATATCACCGACGTAGACGATAAATTGATCGCCCGGGCGCAGGAGAACGGAGAGACCGTGGCCGAGGTAGCAGCCCGGTACACCGAAGCGTATTTCCAGCTCCTCGACCTGCTCGGAGTCGTTCCGCCGACCCACAGCCCACGCGCCACCGAGCACATCGCTGGGATGATCGATATCGTTCAGCAGTTGATCGAGAAGGGATATGCCTACGAGAAAGGCGGCGACGTGTACTTCCGCGTGCGCGCTTTCAGTGAGTACGGCAAGCTCTCCGGCAGAAGCGTCGATGAGTTGCGCAGCGGGGCGAGGGTCGCAGCATCCGAGCTGAAGGTGGATCCCCTCGATTTCACCCTCTGGAAGGCAGCCAAGCCGGGCGAACCGAAGTGGAATTCACCGTGGGGTGAGGGGAGGCCAGGCTGGCATACCGAGTGCGTTGTCCTCTCGCGCTATTACCTGGGGGAGACTTTGGACATCCACGCCGGTGGGAACGACCTCATCTTTCCCCACCACGAGAACGAGATCGCCCAAGCCGAGGCCCTGACCGGAAAGACCTTCT
>CAZZJU010000095.1:0-6180 GCA_964654805.1 uncultured Thermotogae bacterium
GAGGCTACCGGAGTCGCGTTGACATGTAAAGACATAGTATAGGGGAGAGACTGCTTTGCTCCATCCGCATCACTATCTTCTACTATCAGAACAATTTTGTAGTCCCCAGCGGTATCATAAGTGTGGGAAACGTTTGGCTTATCGGTTATCAGGTCTACGTTTCCATCATTGTTAAAATCCCATTCATAGTTAATCGCTGTCCCGTCCGGATCGAACGACTTTGTTGCATCGAATTCAACCGTATCTCCCTGATTAGGATGGAGGGGAGTAAAGGTGAACTCGGCGATTGGATAACGACCGGCAATGCGAAGAGATTCAGTCTGTAATGAACTTTCTCCCTGGTCGTCAGTGACTATGTGCGTGACCGTATACGTTCCACCTTTGCGATAAGTATGGGATACAACCGGGCCGGTGGCTGTGTCACCGTCGCCGAATTCCCATTTCCAAGCGGCTGGTGTACCATCTGGGTCAAACGACTCATCGACAAATCGCAGGGCATCTCCACTCTGCATAATTCGTTTTCCATCAGGAGGAAGTACGCTGAAATCACTGATCGGGAGTACGTTTTCAATGACACGTAGAGTTGTTTTCTCCTGGGTTACAGCTCCAGCATTATCCTTCAGCAGAAGCGACACTGTGTACTCTCCTACGGTGGAATAAGTGTGAGAGGCGGTTTGCCCGGATGCGGTCTCTCCATCGCCAAAATTCCATGAGTAAGAGATGATCTCACCGTTCGGGTCGTAGGCATTGCTGGCGTCGAACAGAACCTGTTCATCCGGATGAGCAGGAGAGGGAGAAATGGAGAATTTCCCCGTCGGAGGACGGTTGTACACCGAGTTTGCTGCTTTCGGTGTTGATCCGGTGGTGGAAGTCGCCCAGTTATCCGGGGCATCCGGTGCGGAAGGATCGATCCTTTCCATGGAAGCGCAGGGAGGATCGCCAAATATGTCCGTTCCCGCTGGCCAGTCTCCTCCTTCAGCATTGGCTGAATCAATAGTTTCCCCGCTTGGATTGACAAGGAACAATGCCTCGCCGGAATCGCGCAGTGCCCCTTCATAGATTAGATCGGCATTGATGCCTGGAACTGTGTTATCGCTTCCCCTCTCGAGGAGGTAGTATCCCCCTGCTGGGATCTCTCCATGCAACAAGATGTCAGGAGCGCCGTCGGAGGAATATAGCCGCCAACCATCGAGTTGTACCGCCTTGTCTCCCGGATTGTAGAGCTCGATCCATTCAGCGCTTGGGTCATCAGGCCTACCCCCCCAGGCGATCTCGTTTATAACAGGCTCAGCAAGGGCGAAAAAGGCGCATACCCCAAAGATAACCATCCCGAGAAGCAGCGATCGCATGCGCATATGTCCTCCTTTTGTGGAAAAAACCAATTTTAGCATATCACGGCATTGTGCGCCCACCAACTCCAGTGCGCGATTAAAAAGGGAAGTTTGTTCGTTTTGCCGGTGTTCTCCGCGGTCAATTCTCCCGCTGATAGTCAAACTCGGTCAATGAAACTTTGTCAGCGAGTGTGGGTATATGAGGCGAAAATACCTCCTTGCTAGAGCGAAGAAGCCACTTCTCTCATTCGGAAGCGGGGCGTAATATAGGCCTCGCTTCCGTTTTTTTATTCAGTGTTTGCCTTCACTCCACGGCGGTTAATATTTGGCGGAGGCGGTGAAGGCGATTTTGGTTCAGTGATTGTGAATCCGGCAGCCCGTAGCAGGCTTAATAGCTTATTCATATTCACGAATGCCCCGATCCTGGCGTAAACCACGGTTCCCGTTGTGTCGATGAATACAGTGAACGGGAATGCGATGATCCTGCGTTTATCCCGGGGGCGTGGTGGTTGATATAACCCAGCGATTACCCTTCCATCGTCATATAGCACAGGAAAAGTGATATGATTCTCATTCACTAATTCCTTTGCTTCTTCCAGGGTGGTTCCGGAGCAAATGGCGATAAAATTCACTTGATCGCCGTAACGCTCGTAAAATTCTTCGAATAGGGGAAGTTCATGTACGCATACCCCGCACCAGGTAGTCCAGAAGTTGATTACGAGGGGTTTGCCAATGAAATCATACAACGTGATGTTACTACCGGATAGATCCTCAAGGGAGAAATATGGCGCTTCTGTCCCCACGATGGGAAAATCATTCATGGATATGAGTAATTCCTTGTGTAACGTCTGGGCGGCAATGAGCGAATACACAAGGAAAATTAAAATACTAATTAATACAACAGCTTTCATTCTAATATCCAAAGTCATTGCGTACGCGGAAGCAACTTGCACAAAATGACAACTACTTCGATGGTGCCTCCAGTTTCGGCATCTTCAGCAGCGGGAAATCGTCCTGATCCCCTTTGCTTCTGATAACGTAAGGAGAATCTCCAATTCCGTTTTTATCGGCATCGATGCCTTGGTAGTCCGACCAGTAGTTCCCTTTTCCTTTATAGTCCCATTGGTTCTTTGCCACACTATGGGCATCATGGACATTGTTGATGAATGCGTTTCCATAGATGAGATTGCCTTCGGAGCCAAGATCTAGGTATACACCCATATGGTTATTAGAGATGGCATTGCCGATGATGTCGTTGTCATTGCACGCATCCAACCATATTGCGGTATCGTTCTTAGTAATGGTGTTTTGCAGGATCTGGTTATCGTGAGAGAAGTAGAAGTGGATACCATCAACATTGCTTTCAATCATGCAACCACTGATACGGTTGTGGGAAGCAAAATTTAAACTTATCCCAATCCAGTTTCCGGAAAGGTGACACTCCTGAATCTCACCGTTTTTTACGTAGCTAAGATAAATTGCTGCCTTTCCTGCTCCGCTTATTTCCACGTTTCTGATGATGAAATAACAGCTTGTACGATGGATGCGAATTCCATAATCGTTGTAACCGGCGTCTATCTTCCACCCTTCGATGATATAGGGGTCATCGACTGTTCCTGATCCGGACACGACTCCATTTTCTACGGTGAACTGGTAATCGCTCCCGATGACGATCGGCTTATGTTCTATTAAGGTATTTCCGTCTCCCAAGCCGACGACTCCTACTAGGCAGATCAGTATAATGACACCGCTTACAAGCACGCTTGCCTTCATATCTTTATCACCCCTTGAGGATCTGTTGACGTTCCAATCCACATCCTATAATACCAGCTTACACTGTAATTGTGAAGTGCCGGTTACCGTCGCCTTCGCAAGGATTCCCACAGCGCGATAGGGACGCCCCGGCGCTTGAACATAAAGACGAGTATTCCACCGGCGATGAAACCGCCGATGTGCGCGAACCAAGCCACGCCTCCCTCGCTTCCCATTGCACTTGCTCCACTTATCACTTGGAACACGAACCAGAAACCAAGGAGAAATACGGCGGGTATGGTGATCAAGCGGATGAAAAAGAAGATTGGAATCAAGGTAAGCACACGCGCGTAAGGGAACAGCATGAAATAGGCGGCCAATACCCCGGCGATTGCTCCTGAGGCCCCAATTTGCGGGACTGAGCTGTGGGGAGAAACCGCCATTTGGGCAAACGCTGCTGCTGTCCCACACGCGAGGTAGAAAATAAGGAACCTGACGTGGCCCATCGCATCCTCGACATTGTCCCCGAATATCCAAAGATAAAGCATGTTCCCAAGTACATGCAGCACTCCTCCGTGAAGAAACATTGAGGTTATGAGGGTGATCCAGATGGGAAACGGTATTCTAGGCGGTAAATCTATTCCGGTTAGGAATTCGGCTGGGATAAGCCCGTACTGAATGATGAAATAATCCTCGCGTGAGATAGGATACATATTCGGGGCACCACCGGAGAGGAGGTAAGCGCGGTATGTGGCAGGGTTGAATCCAGGAGGAGTATAGCCCCGCTCCTGCCACGGTAGTCCGTCGTTCAGAACCGTTATCCCTGTTCCCAGGTATCCTTCATACAGGAATACCAGCAGGTTTAACACGATCAGAAACGTTGTTACCACGGGGAACGTTCTGCTCGGCCTGTAATCGCGGATGGGTATCATAAACCCATACTAATCGTCCGTTTATAGTTAGACAAGTGATTGACCGAACTGGCTATAAGGGTAAGATTAATAAATGTTGGACGTACCGTAAGGAGGTTTCGATGGAACTTTTGAAAAGGTTGAGCGAAGCGGCGGGAATCCCCGGACATGAGGGAGCAATCCGTGCGATTATTACCGAGACCCTATCCGAAACGATGGACGAAATTCGGGTTGATAATCTCGGTAATCTGATCGCTCATAAGAAGGGATCTGGGCCGGTGGTCGTGGTCGCTGCGCACATGGACGAGATCGGGTTCATCGTGAGCCATATTGACAAGGAAACCGGCTTCCTTCGCATCCACCCGCTCGGTGGGTTTGATGTGAAAACCCTCATCGCCCAGCGGGTGATTGTGCACACTAAAACTGGGGACCTAATTGGGGCCATCGGGTCGAAACCGATCCACATAATGACTGAGGAGGAGCGGAAGAAACTTCCCGAACTGAAGGAGTTGTTCGTCGATCTCGGTTTGCCGGTCGATGAGGTGAAAAAGCGGGTTACGATCGGAGATCCAGTCACTTTACGTCAGGACTTTATCGAGCTTGAGAAGGTTGTGTCCGGTAAAGCACTCGACGACCGGGCTGGCGTGTACATTGGGATCAAAGCGATCAAAAAGGCGCGCAAGATTGCTTGCGACCTCTACTATGTCGGGACAACGCAGGAGGAGGTCGGCCTGCGCGGAGCGCGCGTTGCCGGATTTGCGGTTCATCCCCAGATCGGGATCGCGGTTGACACGACGCTCGCCGTCGACGTTCCCGGTGTTTCCCCTGGCGAGCGGATCACCGAGCTCGGAAATGGCGTGGCGATCAAGCTCACCGACTCTGCTTCCATCTCCCATCCCGGCTTGGTGAACGCGATGAAGGGAATTGCCGAGTCCCGCGGCATCCCTTACCAGATGGAGATCCTTCCCCGCGGCGGCACGGACGCCGGGGCCCTCCAAATGGCCCAGGAAGGCGTTGCGGCGATTACCCTGTCGCTGCCGACCCGCTACGTGCATTCAGTGGTGGAGACCGCCCACCGCGACGACATCGAGGCGGCGATCGATCTCCTCGCTGCGTTCCTGGAGGAAGCAGAATCGATCGATATGAGACTGCCATGAAGACGATACTTCTGAAGGACTTCGAGCTTGTGGCCACAATGGGACCGGGTCTCCGCGAGATCAGTGGCGGTTACGTGTTAGTGGAAGGTAACAGGATCGCTGCGGTGGGGGAAGATCCGACCGGGATCGCGGCGGATGAGACGATCGACGGGCAAGGGAAGGTCCTCCTTCCTGGGTTCGTGAACACCCACCACCACCTCTATCAGACCCTGTTTCGCAACGTCCCCGGCGCGGCGGAGAGCAAGCTCTTCGATTGGCTCGTCTTCCTGTACGAGCGATGGAAGGGGATCGACGAGGAGGCGGTGCGGATAAGCGCAGCAATCGGTTTGAGCGAGCTTCTCCTATCCGGAACGACCACGAGCTCCGATCACTTCTACCTCTTCCCGGAGGGACATCCACATCTGTTCGACGCCCTCGTCGAAGGGGCGCGGATGACCGGGATCAGGTTCCATCCCTGTCGCGGTTCGATGTCCCTGTCAAAAAAGGATGGAGGCCTCCCACCGGACTCCGTTGTTCAGACCGAGGACGAGATCCTGAACGACTGCCAGCGAGTGATCGAACGCTACCACGATCCAGCACCATTTTCCATGCTCCGGGTTGCGCTCGCCCCCTGCTCCCCGTTTTCCGTCACCCCGGACCTCATGCGTCAGTCCCTTGTGCTCGCTGATGAGTACGACGTTCTCCTCCACACTCACCTCGCCGAGACCGCGGATGAGGACGAGTTCTGCCGGGAGAAGTTCGGGGTACGGCCAGTCGACTACATGGAGGAACTCGGCTGGCTGCGCGACGACGTGTGGTTTGCCCACCTCGTCCACCTGAACGATTCCGATATTGAAAAACTCTCCCAAGCGAAGGTGGGGATGGCCCACTGCCCGAGCTCAAACATGACCCTCGGTTCGGGGATCGCTCCGGTGGTGGAGCTAAAAGGAACCGGGGTCAAAATCGGCCTCGCGGTCGATGGCTCGGCGAGCAACGACACCTCGAACATGATCCGCGAGGTGAGGCAGGCGATGCTCCTGCAACGGGTCC
>CAZZJU010000096.1:0-6077 GCA_964654805.1 uncultured Thermotogae bacterium
TGCCGGATGGAAGAGCGCAAGCGCGGAACTTTCCTTCTCCATACCCCCCATTTTCTCGAAAACCGTCGCTTGTGACGAATGAATGATCAAACTCCCGGTGATTGGTGATCGCCCCGCGGGCCCGTACAATTAGTCGATCGCAAGCAACGTGCAGCGGACTGCAAAGCTATTGGATTGCCGAGGACAACGATCGGGGGAATCCAGCAATGGGTAAGCATCGTTTCGATTTTGACCAGGTGATCGACCGCCGGGGCACGGACAGCGTCAAGTGGAACCTGTTCGCGCCCGATGTCCTTCCCCTGTGGGTCGCGGATATGGACTTTCCTGCCCCGCCCGCGGTGATCGATGCCCTGCACCAGCGCGTCGAGCACGGGATCTTCGGCTATCCGCAGGAGCCACCGAAGCTGCGTGGGGTGATCGTTGACTGGATCGCTCGGCGGTACGGGTGGGTGGTGGAACCGGAGGCGATCGTGTTTGTTCCTAATGTCGTCGTCGGGTTCAACCTGGTCGCCCACGCCCTCGCCCGTCCGGGAAGCGGAATCCTCATCCAGTCCCCGATCTACTTCCCGATCCTCGACGTTCCGGGAAACACCGGCTTGGAAGCACGGCTCAACCGGCTCATGCGCGATTCCGCTGGACGCTACGAGATCGATTTCGACGACTTCGCCCGGCTGGCGCAGGACGCGTCCATGTTCCTGCTGTGCAACCCTCACAACCCGGTGGGACGTGTCTACACCCGAGCTGAGCTGGAGCGGATGGCGGAGATCTGCCTTCGTCATGGGCTTTACATCTGCTCGGACGAGATCCACGCCGATTTCGTGTACGACGGACGGCGGCACGTCCCGATCGCGAGCATCGCCCCGGAGATCGCGGACCGCACCGTCACTCTGTTCGCTCCGAACAAGTCGTTCAACGTCGCCGGGATCAGCTGCGGGATCGCGGTCGTCCCCAACCCGAAACTGCGCGAGCGGTTAGAAGCCGCACGGCGCGGGCTCGTCCCACATCCAAGCATCATGAGTTACCTCGTGGCCGAGGCTGCCTACCGTCATGGGAAGGAGTGGCTGGACGATCTCATCTCCTACCTTGCGGCGAACCGCGACTTCGTGGCGCAGTTTGTCCGGGACGAGCTACCCGGGGTGAAGGTGGGACCGATCGAGGGGACGTACCTGGCGTGGCTTGACTGTCGGGATGCTCTCGATGGAAACCCGCACGAATTCTTCCTCCGCACCGCGCGGGTGGCGCTGAACGATGGCGCCCGGTTCGGCCCGGGCGGAGCAGGGTTCGCGCGCCTCAACTTCGCGTGTCCGCGCTCTACCCTGGCCAAGGCACTGGACCGGATGCGGAACGCGCTCTGTTGTTCCGAATGAAAGTTATTTAAAGCACAACTGGGATCATCGGTGAGTCGAGAACCACGATCCCCGCACGGGTGAGGTGCATTTTGAGCGCATGGATCATCACTCCGGCAGCATGTGCCTCCAGCAACGTCTTACCGATCTCGGGATCGGTCGCTACATCGGGACAAAATCGGGCCGCGGCGGGATGAGCGGCAATGAATACAATAAAACATGGATAACCTTCTCGGCTTAGTTCCGTGAGAAGGGCAATGTGTCGTCTCCCGCGAACAGACGGGGCATCGGGATATGTAGCACAGGTTCCATGCAGGCCAACTGCTGACTTCAGTTCTAGGAATCCCTGCTTGCCCGCGAGTTCGATTTCGTAATCCAATCTGCTGTTCCTCACACGAATCTCGCGACGGACGATCGCGGGCAGCCACGGGATCAACCCGCGTTTTGCCGCGGTCTCGAACGTTCGCGCTTGGACTAGGGTATCGAGCAGGACCGCTCGGCGATCGTCTACCACCGCTCCCAACACCTGCGCCGCAGTCTTTCTGCTCTGTTTGGGGAGGCAGAGGATCTCCGCCCCCGGATAGATCAGGCTCGTGAGTCGCCCGGTGTTGCGCAGAAGAGCGCGAAACTCCAGCTCTGCAGTGCGGGCGATTACTGTCACCCGGGTATCACGCCTGATCACTGTAGCCGGAAATACGTCGAATTGGGCGATATTTGTCATGCACTATAACGGTATCGTGCCATACGGGAAAAGTAAAATGCGCCCACACGTGCCAATCAGCAGAGATATATAACTTGACTCTCCCCTTACTGGAGGGTGTAGCATAGCTACGAAAATAGTGTAACTGAGGCAAAAGGATGTTCAGGATTGGTGAGTTCTCCAAACTTAGTCAAGTGACGGTGAAAGCGCTACGCTACTATGATGAGATCGGTTTGCTAAAACCGGCTAAGGTGGACCCGTCGACCGGTTACCGCTACTACTCAGCCGAACAATTTCCCCGACTTAATCGCATCTTGGCGCTGAAAGAACTGGGACTTTCGCTGTCCGAAGTTGCTCGATTGCTCGATGGTGACCTGCCGCCGGCTCAGATTCGAGGAATGTTACGCATGAAACAGACTGAGCTTCAGCAACGGGTTCAGGAAGAGCGGACACGGCTGGCCCGTGTTGAATGGCGACTGAAACAGATAGAACAGGAGGGAACAATGTCTACTCAGGAGGTTGTGCTCAAGAAAATCCCGGCCATGACGGTCGCATCAGTGCGGGATATTGTCCCCACTTACAGCGATGTTAACCAGCTTTACGGTGAGATATTCGCCCATCTCGGCCAGCATGGAATCAGGCCCGCTGGGCCTCCACTGGCCATTTACCACGATCAGGAGTATCGTGAACGGGACACGGATGTTGAGGCAGCTGTACCCGTGGCTGGACCGGTGCCCGATGGAGAGCGGGTTAAGGGACGTCAGTTGCCGGCTGTTGACGCGATGGCGTGCATTGTGCATCAAGGTGGCTATGATACCGTAGGCGAAGCGTACAACCGACTGATGGCCTGGATTGAGGCCAATGGCTATCGCATCTGTGGGCCAAACCGGGAGGTCTATGTACAAGGTCCTGAGCCGGGCCGTGATCCGTCAACTTACGTTACCGAGGTGCAATTCCCGGTCGAAAAACTGTAGTTATAAGGCGAGAAGGAAGGATAAGGATCGTGGCCAGTGTGGATGAGCAGTTGATTCGCACCCAGGCGGTTGAGCCGCTGGAGCGGGTAGACAAACTCTCGGAATTCGATGCAAGTCTGCACAAGCTGTTACGCTCTTTGGGCAGCGAGGAGCATGCCGCTGGGGCACGACGCTATATTCCGGGAATGGGGGAGAGCTACGGCGTGCCTGTTCCTGCTTTGCGCATCATCGCCGCTGAGTTTGCCAAATGGGGGCAACGTAATCCGACGGAGGCGTTTGCATTAGTGAAGCGATTGTGGAGTAATGGCTCCCGCGATGAACGAATTATCGCCGCTAAGGTGCTGGAGCGGCTTGGCAAGCGCGAGTGGATGAAGACGTTGGAGTTGGCTGCTTCTTTCGTGAATGACATCCGCAACTGGGAGGAGTGTGACCAATTGGCCTGCTTTGGCCTGCGATACGTAGTGCAGCGTCACCCCGAGGCGGTGCTGCCCCACTGCCGGACATGGGTGCAAAGCGGGGACAATTGGACGCGCCGCTTCGGCGTAGCCGTCCTCACCAGCTTACCCAAAGACAAGGCCTATCATCCTACCAAAGATGAATTCGCCATCCTGGATGCAGTAATGACTGACGAAGCGCGGGAGGTGCAAGATGCGGTTGCCTGGGCGTTACGAGAGATAGGCAAGCGATATCCAGCAACAGTGGCCGATTATCTGCAGCATTATGCCCAAAGTGCTAATCGGTTTGCCCGCCGCATTGTCAAGCAAGTTATTAAGTCGCTGCCGGAAGAGAAGCGGATGAGATTGCAGGAATTACTTGGTAACTGATACTTAAGTCCTCTACTTCCTGGTTGGACGACCGGCATCTAGGTGCCACGCAGCGGTGACTTAAGAGTGTTAAAGCTAGCGATCTGACGCGTTAGTTATTATCGATCCACCTGAACGTATCCAAATCGATCTGGCCATCATCATTAAATACAATCCCTTCGCGTTCGAGGAGCTCACGCTGGTATTGTCCTGTGCTTACTTTCCCTTGCGAGTTGATTACCCGATGCCAAGGGACATTCCCGCCCACCTCGTTTCGCCCGAGGGCGGCAAGCGCCCAGCCAACAGTACGCGCAGGACATGGAGGAGTGAGACTCATCCCGATTTGACTGTAGGTTGCGATTTTACCCAACGGAATCCGCCGCACCATCGCGTAGATATCGTCGTATAGCCTGCCCATTCCACCGCTAGTATACAGATATGAGCCACGGGAGTGAAAAGCACTTGAACCTGAGAGGCGATGCTTTTATAGTCGGTGAAAACCGAAAGGGGAGATGGAGTGACCGGAGAGATCAAACGGCTGCTCGAACTTCAGGATAAAGATCAGGAATGTGCCGCTCTCGCAGCGCAGATCAAGCATTTGAACGAGCAAAGGTCACGCCTGAAGCAGAAGCGTGAGGAAGAAATAGCGCGTGTCGAGGAGATGCGGCGGGCTTTGGAGGAACTAGAACGGGAGAGCAGACAACGTAATCTCGAAGTGGATGACCTCGATATGCAGATCCACGCTTATCAGAAACAGCTCGATGAGGGGATCATCTCGTTCAAGGAGATGGAAGCGCTGCGGGAGAAGATCGCCAGTCAGAAGAAACGAATGAGCGAGATGGAAGACGAGGCGCTCATGCTCATGGATCGAATAGTGGAAGAAAAAGAAAACCTTATCCGCGCTGAAAAAGATCTCGAGGTAAGACTTTCCGAACTTGACGACGAGGAAGAGAAGCTGGCTGCACACATCAGCGATGTCAAAACCGCCTTGTCTGCCACAGAAACAGCACGAAAGGAGATTGCGGGCCAGCTGAGTCCTTCACTGCTCGCTCGGTACGAGAACTTACGCCGAAACTTTCCCGACCCGGTCGTTCCGATAAAGAACGGAATCTGCACCGGATGCAACTTGCGGGTCAGTGGACACACGGTTGAACGGGCCCGTAACACGGCCGAAATCGTGACGTGCGAAAATTGTTCGCGCATCCTGTACATACGCTGAACGCGGGAGTTTGGCTTCTCTTCATTGTCCTCATCTGCGGTGTCGTTGCGTTCCCTCTCCCCCGGCCGATCGGCCAACTTTCCGATTACGGTAACGTCCTCAACCGCCACGGCCGTGACGAGATTAACTCTCTTATTGAAAGCACAAAAGCTAGATACGGAATTGATGTTTACATTCTAGCAAGCTGGGAAGATCCGTTTCACGACCTTGATCGCTATGCTGTGGAGATTCTTAACCAGTGGGATATTGCCTCCGGCGACACTCTACTTGCTGTATTCATGAAAACAGGACAGGACTGGGATGTACGCGTTCTCGCCGGTACAAACCTTGCTGCTCACCATCCTCACCTTGCCGGATATGTGCAAAAGAGTATCTCTGATCTGGTAGCGCACCGGCGGATCAGGGAGGCGATGGAGGCGATCTTCCCCGCGCTCCAGCGCAGCCTCGCCGGGGTAGTGCAGGTAAACTCAGGCGCTCATAGTAACGTCGGTCGAATCGCTCTCGTGATACTCGTCATTTGTCTCTTTGCCGGAGCGGCGTTATTCGCTCACAACCGGATCTGCCCCCGGTGTGGTCACATTCTGCGGGTGAAACGGATACCAAATATATACGGGGGAGAGGATGTGGTATACTATTGTCCGCATTGCCACTACACGCGTACGAAGCGGGAGAGGGCCAGGGGACCGCGGAGGTGAAAACCTCTGAGGAAAGTCCGGACTCCATAGGGCAGGTCACTGGGGAAATCCCAGCGGGGGCGACCTCGGGAAAGTGCCACAGAGAACAGACCGCCGATGGCCTTCGGGCACAGGCAAGGGTGAAACGGTGGGGTAAGAGCCCACCAGCGGTCCGGGTGACCGGATCGGCTCGGCAAACCCTGACCGGAGCAAGGCCAAGTAGGAAGGCGTTTGAGGGTTGCCCGCCCGAGCCTTCGGGTAGGCCGCAGAGATTAATGGTCCCCCGCGACAGAATCCGGCTTACAGTCCCTCTCCCATTTCGTTTGGGAGAAAATATGAGCACTCAACGGTGGAGTTGGAG
>CAZZJU010000097.1:0-6009 GCA_964654805.1 uncultured Thermotogae bacterium
TATTGCGAAGCTCGGAGGCATACCCGAACATCTCAGCAAGCGGAACCCGCGCCCGCAGCACGGCAGCGTTTCCCTTTCGGTCCATGGAAACGATCTTCCCTCGCTTGGCCGCCAGGCTCCCGGTCACAGCGCCGGTGTAATCCTCAGGAACAGTCACTTCAACGCTCATCACCGGCTCGAGAAGCGACAACCCTGCCTTTTTGCATGCCTCGCGGAACCCCATCATCCCGCAAGTGCGAAACGCCTGCTCGGATGAATCGACCTCGTGCATCGAGCCGTCATAAACCGTCACCTTGATATCGACCATCGGAAATCCAGCATAAGGGCCTTTGCCCATCGCATCGAGTATCCCGCGCTCGATCGCGCGCAGGTACTCGCGGGTGATCTTCCCACCGGTGATCTCGTCCTCGAACTGAAACCCGGCCCCCGGCTTGTTCGGGGCGATGCGGAAGACCATGTGCGCGTACTGGCCGCGACCGCCAGTCTGCTTCACATGCCGGTACTCATGGTCCACCGCGGAAAGGATCGTCTCTCGATAGGCGACCTGTGGCTGGCCTGACCGTACCCCGACGTTGAACTCGCGGCGCAGCCGGTCAAGGATAATCTCCAAGTGTAGCTCTCCCATTCCGGAGATCACGACCTCGCCGGTCTCGTCGTTAGAGCGCACGGTGAACGTCGGATCCTCCTCGGCGAGCCGGGCCAGCGCATGGGAGAGCTTGTCCCGATCGGCACGCGTCTCCGGCTCAACCGCTACCCCGATTACCGGTGCGGGGAACTCGATCGACTCGAGGACGATCGGGTGTTCCGGACTACATACCGTATCCCCGGTGCGGGTGTCGGCAAGGCCGACCACCGCCCCCACGTCCCCGGCGCGAAGCGCGTCGACCGGTTGGCGGTGGTTGGCATGCATTTCGAACAGTCTCCCAATTCGTTGGGTCTTTTCGCGCGTGGAGTTGAGCACCGTATCTCCCACCCGCAATACCCCGGAGTAGACGCGCACGTAGGTGAGCTTTCCAATGTGTTTGTCCGCTTGCACCTTGAACGCCAGTGCGGCGAGGGGGGAACTGTTCTTCGGACAGCGAACGATCTCCTCGTTCTCCTCCTTATGCGTCCCGATCACCGGGGGAAGATCAACGGGCGAAGGGAGATAGTCGACGATTGCGTCGAGGAGCCGGCGCACTCCCTTGTTCTTGAACGCCGCCCCGCACAGTACTGGAATGAACCGCCCGTCGATCGTCGCTTTTCGGATTGCAGCCACAAGCTCATCGCGCCCCGGGAGCTCATCGTTCAAGAACTTCTCCATCAGGGAGTCGTCCTGCTCGCTCGCCCGCTCGATCATCAGCTCCCGCGCTGCCCGGGCTGCGTCGATCATCTCCGGCGGAATTTCTTCCTCGCGCACCTCCACCCCTGACGGAGAGTCGTCGTAGTAGATTGCCTTCATATCCACCAGATCGACCAATCCTTGGAAGTTGGCCTCAGCCCCAATCGGGATTACGACCGGAACAGCATTCGCCCCGAGCTCCTTGCGGATCTCCTCGACCACTCGATCGAAATCAGCCCCGGTCCTATCCATCTTGTTGACGAACGCGATCCGCGGGACGCGGTACTTCTCTGCCTGGCGCCAGACCGTCTCCGACTGCGGTTGCACCCCGCCTACAGCACAGAATAAGGCCACCGCCCCGTCAAGGACGCGCAGGGAACGTTCGACCTCAGCGGTGAAGTCGACATGTCCCGGGGTGTCGATGATGTTAATCCGGTGCCCGCGCCAGTACGTAGTCGTGGCCGCTGAGGTGATCGTAATCCCCCGCTCGCGCTCCTGAGCCATCCAGTCCATCGTCGCCGCGCCCTCGTGCACCTCGCCGATCTTGTGCACCTTACCAGTGAAGTAGAGGATTCGCTCGGTCACTGTGGTCTTCCCAGCATCAATATGGGCCATCAAACCGATATTCCTGATTTTGTCTATCTTTACAGTTTCTCTTATTGCATTCACAATTTCCTCCTAACCTTCAAAAACCCCCTCCAGGACAGGAGGGGGAAAATAACCGCCGGCCTTTGCCGGCGGTTCAACACCTCTATCGTCTATAAACAAGCTAAAATCTAATTTTAGCTTATCCTATGGATAATGCAACTCATGTGGCACCTTGGGCACCTTACATACCTTTCTCCCGCATTGCCTTAAGCACCCGTTCCGGGGTGAACGGGGTCCTTCGCAACCGCACCCCGACTGCATCGTAGATCGCGTTGGCGATCGTGGGAATCGGTGCGTTTATCCCGATCTCGCCGATCGACTTCGCCCCCATCGGACCGGTCGGTTCGTAGGAATCGACGAGGATCACCTCGATCGGCGGGATGTCGAGCGCACCGAGGATCTTGTAGTCGAACAGGTTCGGATTTCTCACCCGCCCGCGGGAGCTGAATAGCATCTCCTCGGTGAGGGCGTAGCCGATCCCGTTGGCAAGCGCCCCTTCCATCTGTCCCTCGGCCAGTTTCGGGTTGATCGGAGTGCCGCAGTCGACCGCGGTCACGAACTTCACTACCTTGACGAACCCGGTTTCGGTGTCGACCGCCACCTCGGCGAAGCTCGCCACGAACGGGGGCGGGGATTCCTCTGGCACGAACGATGCAGTGGCCGCGATCTGGAACTGCTCGGATTGGTACATAGCGTAGTGGCATACCTCAGAAAGGCTTGCGCTCCGACCGCCGGGGGCGTGTACGTGTTCATCGGCGAGTGAAAGCACATCCGGCGCAGTATCCAATATGCGGGCTGCCACATTGACGATCTGGGCCCGCACCTTCTCCGCCGCCCGCTGTACCGCCATTCCCGACACATAGGTCGTGGACGAGGCGTACGCGCCTACGTCGAACGGGGTCATATCGGTGTCCGAGGAGTAGACGATGATCTTCTCGAGCGGAACCCCGAGGATTTCGGCCGCGATCTGGCCGAGGATCGTGTCCGAACCGGTTCCGAGGTCGGTTGCCCCAATGAGGAGGTTGAACGAACCGTCCTCGTTCATCTTGATCGTCGCCGCCGCCATGTCGATCTGGGCGATTCCCGAGCCTTGCATGTGGATCGACATCCCCAGACCGTGCACCCACGAGCCATCCCGGATCTTCCGGCCGCGTTTCTCCGCCCAACCGATCCGGGTCATCCCGATTTCGATGCATTTTTCCAGCTCACAGCTACGGATCACTTGCTCCACCCCTTCCCTCCCCTCGCCGAGCTTGACGAAAATCGGAGAGGTCTCACCGGAGCGGATGTGATTGCGTCGCCGCAGCTCGACCGGATCGAGTCCGAGCTTCTCCGCGAGCTCGTCCATCGCCGTCTCCAGGGCGAAGTACCCCTGGGTTGCCCCGTAGCCGCGGTAGGCACCGGCGACCGGGAGGTTAGTGTACACCGCTTTGCCGTAGAAGTGGACATTCTCCGCCTTGTTGTACAGCGGTAACGTCTTGGAACCAGTGTTGGACAGGACGGTCAGGCCGTGCGACCCGTACGCACCGGTGTTGGAGATCGCCTCCATCTCCATCGCGTTCAAGACTCCATCCGCCTTGGCGCCTAATTTCACGCGCACGCGCATCGGATGGCGGGTGCGCGCGGCGATGAACTCCTCCGGCCGGGTGAGCTCGATCAGCGCCGGTCGGCGTGTGCGCAGGGTGACTAACGCGGCGATGTCCTCGAGCAGGATCTCCTGCTTTGTCCCGAACCCACCGCCGATCCGCGGCTTGATCACGCGGATGTTGTGCAACGGGTAGTCAAGGGCGTAGGCGACGATCCGCCGCACGTGGAACGGAACCTGGGTGGCAGTTCGCAGGACGAGCCTTCCGTCCGGATCGAGATAGGAGAGCACAACGTGCGGCTCGATCGGGGTGTGTTGCGCGTACTGGAGCTCACAGGTCGCCTCCACAATCACGTCCGATTCGGCGAATCCCTTTGCCACGTCGCCGACGTCGATATCGACATCAGCGACGATGTTGTGTGCCGGATCGTAGATTCCGGCGGCATCATCTTCATCGTGGATCACCGGCGCGTCCGGAGCAAGGGCATCGTCGATCGACAGTACGGGCGGGAGCTCCGCGTAGGTCACTTCGATCGCCTTCACCGCCGCTTCCGCGATCTCCCGCGTCTCCGCCGCAACCGCAGCGACCCGATCGCCGACGAATCGCACCTTGGTGTCGAACATGCGGGTATCGTAGGGAGACGGTTCGGGATAGCCCTGACCAGCGGTGGTGAACCGCCGCGTTGGGGTGTTCTTGTGGGTGAGGACGAGTGCGACCCCGGGCATCGCCTCCGCCTTCGAGGTGTCTATGTCAACGATGCGGGCGTGCGCGTGCGGACTGCGAAGGATCTTGACGTACAGGGTGTCAGGAAGGTCCATGTCAGCGGTGAACTTCGGTCTTCCGGTTACGAGGGGGACACCGTCGACCTTGCGTTCCCCGTGTCTTACAACTCTGAATTCCCGAGTTTTCTTTCCGACGACCGGCATCTTCTCTCGGCTAGGCATCCTTCTTCCCTCCCCTCATCCTCTGGACCGCGAGCTTTATCGCCTCGACCTGTTTGACATAGCCCGTACACCGACACAGGTTCCCGGAGATTGCTTCCTTAATCTCTTTATCGCTTGGATCAGGATTGTGGGAAAGAAGGTCGGTCGCTGCGATCAGCATCCCGGGCGTGCAGTAACCGCACTGCACCGCCCCGGCATCGAGGAACGCTTCCTGGAGGGGATCGAGCAGTCCATCTTTTTCCAACCCCTCTACGGTGACCACAGAACGACCGTCGACCTTCGCCGCCAGCACCAGACAGGAGTTAACCGCGCGCCCGTCAAGGAGGACGGCGCACGCTCCACAGTCACCGGTCTCGCACCCTTTCTTTACCCCTTTGTACCCTTCACGGCGCAGGAGCTCGAGCAGGGTCTCGCCGGGGTCGATCTCGAACTCCCGTCGGACGCCGTTTACCTTAACTTCGATCTTCATGCGATCTCCTCCAATTGCTCCCTGATCCGGATGAGTGCACGTTTAACTCCGACTTCTACAAGCTCGCGACGGTAATCGGCACTTGCCCGCATGTCATCGCCCACCTTGGCTTCATCCCGTGCGGCACGTGCCACTTGTGCTATGGTCTCATCCGAAAGAGGCTGACCGGTGATAATCTCCGCCGTCCGAGTGAGGAGCTCCGCACGGGCCGGCGTCCCGCCGACCGCGATTCTGGCCGCAGTGCAGCGCCCATCTACAGTCTCCACAAGCGCAGCACAGTTCAAAAGCGCGATATCAAAAGCAGTGCGGCTGAACTTGATGAACGACGACGCCGTCCCCTCTCCTCTCCTGGGAAAGTTGACCCGTGTCAGAATGATCTTCCTCCGGTGTACGTTCTCTGCGTAGAAACGGTCGATTGGAACTTCGTGTTCTTCACCGTCGAAATACACAATCTTCGCCCCGAGAACGAGAAACACCGGAATCAGATCCGACCAGGGATGAGCAATCATCAGGCTTCCCCCGATCGTCGCCAGGTTGCGCTGAAGCGGAGAAGCGACCTTATGAAGCATCTCGCAGATGATTCCATTTAAATATTCCTTAACAAGGGGAGATCCCAGAGTTTCGGTCAACGTTGTCGTTGCTCCGATCGATATCCCACCGTTTCGCCTTTCAATTCCAGAAAGAGGAAGAGCAGTGATATCTATCAGCTGTTCTGCTCCACTCGGAAAAAGGACGACATCGATTCCTCCAGCGACAATGCGCACTCCTTTTCCATCAAGTAAGGAAAATGCCTCAGCAAGAGTGTGAGGACGGATAAACTCAGAGACTTTTGCCTGGTTAGATACAGGGACATTTAACTCATTGATGCAAGCGGGAACTTTTGTACAGGTAATTGAAGAGCGGCAAGGTTTGAAAATTGGATGTATTGAAGAAACCGCCTTCAGGATGAATTTTATTAATAAAGGCCAACTTGAGCAGTTAGCTCATCCATTATTGAAAAGTGGATATGGAGAATATCTAATAAATATTATTAAAAAGTAG
>CAZZJU010000098.1:0-5834 GCA_964654805.1 uncultured Thermotogae bacterium
CCAATCTCGTGGCGTGTGCCGCCCCGGCATTACGGTCCCTGGGAATGGGTAACGAGTCTGATCACGGAGGGACTCGTTGCTCATGGAGTTGACGTGACTCTATTTGCCACTGGGGATTCCTTGACTTCAGCGAAGTTGCGTTGGGTGTGCCCACGCCCATACTCTGAAGACGCACAGTTAGATCCAAAAGTGTGGGAGTGTCTGCATATTTCAGAAGTGTTTGAGCATGCTGGTGAATTCGATCTTATACACAACCAGTTCGATTTTCTTCCTCTCACTTACTCCGGATTAGTACGCACCCCGGTTCTCACCACAATTCATGGTTTTTCCTCCCCGAAAATATTGCCGGTGTACCGGAAATACAACCGGAAAACTTACTATGTAGCGATCAGCAACGCCGACCGACACCCCGATCTCGACTATATCGCCACCGTATACCATGGTATTCCGATCAGCGAATACGTGTTCTGTGATAATCCCGATGATTACTTACTTTTTCTCGGGCGGATCCATCATGATAAGGGAGCGTACGAAGCGATTCAGACAGCTCGGCGAGTTGGTCTTCCTCTTATCATTGCGGGAATCGTACAGGATAGGGAGTACTTTAATGAGAAGGTGGCTCCTTATGTAGATGGGACGATGGTCAGATACATTGGACCGATCGGCCCACCGAAGAAATACGAGCTGTTGGGACGAGCACGTGCGTTGCTGCATTTGATAAACTTCGATGAGCCGTTCGGACTTACGGTGGTTGAGGCGATGGCCTGTGGCACCCCAGTGATCGCCATACGGCGGGGGTCTATGCCCGAGCTGATTGATGACAACGTTACCGGGTTCCTTGTTTCCGACTGGGAAGAAGCTGCCGACCGGGTTAATGCGATCGACCGGATAGATCGAATGCGGTGCCGCATGTGGGTGGAAGAGAAATTCACCCAGGAGCGGATGGTGCGGGACTATCTCAATGTATACCGGAGGATACTTTCCTCCGGGAAGGAGGAGCAATGATCACCCAGCAAGGTGTAGTTAAACCTATTCAGGTTTCATTCATCAGCACCTATCCACCGCGCATGTGCGGAATTGGAACATTCACCCGTGACTTGGCGGAGGGGGTTTCGCAATTCATCGGGGAGCCGTTGGGGCAAGGGGAGGCGGTGCGAGTAGTAGCGCTGAGCAACCGGCCGCAGGAGTATAACTATGGTTCCGAGGTGCAATTTGAGATTCAGGCCCAGCAACGGGACGATTACAAGAAAGCAGCCGATTTTATCAACCTGTCTGATACCGATGTTGTTTGTCTTCAGCATGAGTACGGAATATTCGGCGGAGAAGACGGGAATTACATCCTACACTTGCTTGACAACCTCACCCGCCCGGTAGTAACAACGCTGCACACAGTACTCAAGGAGCCTACTCCCGGGCAGTATGAGACATTGAAGGCGGTGTGCAATTCCTCCACGTTTGTAGTGGTGATGGCGCAGAAAGCGATCGAGATGCTCGTTGACATCTACGGCATCCCACGAGATAAGATCCTTCTTATCTACCATGGGGCTCCGGATGTGCCGTTTCTTGATCCTGCGTATACCAAGGACCAATTTCAAGCTGCTGGTCGCCAAGTAATTCTTACATTCGGTTTGCTCAGTCCGAACAAGGGGATCGAAGTGGCAATCGAGGCGGTTTCTCAATTGGTGGATAAGTATCCCGACGTGCTGTACATCGTTCTCGGTGCCACCCATCCGGAAGTAAAGCGACGCTACGGCGAGGAATACAGGCTGTCGCTCGAACGGTTGGTAAAACACAAGGGCTTGGAAGAAAACGTGATCTTTTACGATCGGTTTGTCAGCTTAAAGCAACTAATCAGGTTCCTGGTGGCAGCGGATATCTACCTTACTCCATACCACTCGAAGGAGCAGATCACATCCGGTACTCTAACGTATGCGCTCGCCTGTGGGAAGGCGATCGTCTCTACTCCTTATTGGTACGCCGAAGAGCTGCTAGCTGAAGGAAGAGGGGTATTGGTCCCGTTCCGCAATCCCGATGCGATGGCTGCTGCCCTGGACCGACTGTTGGGGAATCCGGCGGAACGGGATGCTCTGCGCAAACGGGCTTATCAATTTGGACGGCAAATGGTGTGGAATCAGGTAGCGAGTGCATATCTCACCCTATTTCAACGCGCCACTCAACAGCGGCGCAGGTCGACGGTCGGGTGGCGAATTCGTAAACAGACGGACGAATGGCATTCTCTACCCGAGGTGAAATTAGACCACTTGCGATTACTAACCGACGACACCGGCGTTTATCAACACGCTCTGTTCACCGTACCTGACCGACGCTACGGTTACACCACTGATGACAATGCACGTGCTGTAGTAGTCGCGGTGAGAAACTGGGAGTTGTTCAAGGATGACGATGTAATCCCCCTATTAGAGAGATACTTGTCTTTCGTCCACTACGCGTTCGATAAGGAGAGCGGCCGGATGCGCAACTTCATGTCCTATGATCGTCGGTTCATCGATGAAATCGGGTCTGAAGATAGTCACGGGCGGACGGTGTGGGGACTGGGCGAAGCGGTTGCCGCTGCTCCTACTAAGGAAATCCTCGGGTTCACAACACAGCTGTTTCAATTGACCGTTCCCGCTTGCACCACCTTTACCGCACCACGTGCGTGGGCGTATTCTATCTTGGGTATAGTAGCGTACTTGAAGCGATTCGGCGGCGATCGTGAGGCACAACGGGTAGGAGCGGATCTCTCCGAACGGCTGTGGAGGACTTTCCTCGATAATGCTACGTCGAATTGGCCGTGGAATGAGGAAGTGGTCACTTATGGCAATGCCCGCCTTCCCCAGGCTCTTATTGTGGCGGG
The DNA here is from genome assembly GCA_964654805.1 of uncultured Thermotogae bacterium. Lineage (GTDB taxonomy): Bacteria > Bipolaricaulota > Bipolaricaulia > UBA7950 > UBA9294 > S016-54. The sequence continues at coordinate 2,858 of CAZZJU010000098.1, forward strand.
TGATTTCCTGAACAATGATAGAATGAAAGAGACGGGATTAACAGTGTTGCGCTGGCTATTGGAGGTTCAGACGAATAAGCAGGAGGGTTGTTTGTCAATAATCGGCAACAACGGATGGTTCCCCCGTGGTGGACCGCGTGCCCGGTTCGATCAACAGCCAATCGAAGCGGCCGCTCTTGTCGACGCATGCTACGAAGCCTATAAAGTGACCCAGGATCCACGGTGGTGTGATGCTATTGAACTTTGTTTCGATTGGTTCCTCGGGCAGAATGATGTGCACCAGGCGCTCGTCGATCTGCACACCGGAGGGTGTCGGGATGGATTGCATGCTGCTGGGGTGAACCAGAACCGCGGAGCGGAATCGACTATCTCTTGGCTCCTAGCGCTACAACGGCGCCATAAGATCCTGCACGAACGGCATTTTGCCGATGGACGGGAAGAATGATCAGGTTGCCCACGGTTGGTTGGTTATGCAGGAATGCCGATGGTGGTTGCATTCCTGTGGACCGAGGGATAAACGCACTTCGAATTAGAGGGGCGCTAGCATTGGCGCTAGTGCTCATTGGAGTTTTGGTTGAACCGTTGATACCAGCTTGGGCTGATGATATCAGTGATCCGCGTTATGCAGGGCTAGGTGGAGCATATACTGCTGTTGTCAGTGGCCCGATTGCCGGCTTGTACAATCCCGCTGGCATAATCGATTCGCCGGGTGTGCATGGAGCCGTTGGAGCGTCTCTTTCCAGCACATGGGGTTTTATAGTGGGAGCTTCTGTGGCGACCGGAACTGGCCCAGCTGTCGCCTGGGCGGGCGATAATAAGGAAATTCAGGGAAGTTTCGCATTTTACATTTTGCCGCGACTCAAACTCGGGGTAGGGATCTCTTCCTATGAGGGATCGACTGACAACCGGGGACTGTCATTCGCGCTGGGAGGGCAATACTACGCCCCTCCCGCTCATTTTGGGATCAGCATTTGGGGCCTCGGCGTCGGAATATTCAGAGGGACCACTCCTGTTGCTGGGCACCTGAGTGCAGCGTTTGATGCTCTACCTGGAATTATTGTCATAGGAGACATCAGCATTATTCCAACTGGCAGCGAAGTGGCAATCGGGGGAGAAGCCTCCTTCGGTCACGTAAGTTTTCGCTGGGGAGTTGCTGTCCATATCTCCGGAGGGTTTATCCGCGCAGGACTCGGAGTTGGTGGAGAACTCTTCGGAATCACCGTCGATCTCTCCGGAGGACTCAACGGCGCTGAGCATCACCCTTTTTTCTCGCTCGGAGTCGGGACTAATATTCCTGCTTGGTGGTAGCTAATGTTGAATTTCTATCCCTCCCGGGGCCGCACCGGGGAAGCTGGTGATCGCTGTACCGGTTGGGACGCCGGTCTCCGGATCGACTTGCACGATCGCGTGGTGGTTCACGTCAATTGCCCACAGATATCCGTCATAAAAATCGATGCCGGTTACAGGAAAGAGGGATGCGGCTAATTCCACTGGATCTCCTACGATTTCCAGCTGTGTTCCTGACATAATATCGTACCGCGGTATAATCTTTATCTGGTAAAGTAGACGGGTTTCTCCCTCCAAGTACCACAGATAGCCGGCGGAATGCTCTTCTGGAGTCCAGTCTAATCCGGCAGGTTCCCATAAGAATGGCACATTTTCTACTTGCGGTGATGTGCTTTTGAAATAGCTCTGACCGAACGCGCCAAGCACCTGCATATCAGTTCGGTTCATTCCGTATAGTTTTCTACTCAATGCATCCACATGCCATATCCGCTTTGGTTCATCGGCGCCATAGGTTAAATAACGTGGCGATTGTGCTGGAGCGGAGTAGATTTCCCCAACGCTGCCATCTGAAGGATCTATACGCACTATCCGTTGATTCCCATTGTTTTGGCAGGCCACGAACAGCCAGGTTTTCCCATCTGCTTCGCCGATAGTGACTCCGTAAGGCTGAGTGGTGGGAAGAGCAAAAGTGTTGAGCAGATTCCCGTTCATATCCAATCGGTAAATGGTGTTCAAATTAGTGTCGGTGATCCATAACGCTGGGTCCACTTGAACCGTTATGCTCTTCTTAGCAATGGAACCGTCTTGCGCGCGTACTGTCAATGTTAAAGTGAAGGTTCCTGCATGTTCATAAGTGTAGTCTCCCGTTGCTTCATAAGACTCATCCCCAGTTCCAAACGACCAATGATATGACGCTATTCCGCTGGGGCCGGTAGATCCGGTTCCATCGTAGTGAATAGTCAGTGGCACAACTCCTGTCAGCGGTGTAACGGTGATTTGGGCAATCGTTCCGCTTGAAAAGAACATACATCCAGATAGGGTTATACCGATCACGGATAGCATCAGAATGAAAGTCAGAATTTGTTTCCATGCACGCATAATCGCTTCCTCCATGGGTGGCGTGATATTCTTACTATATCATAAAAGTTTATCGTTGGTAAGTCAGAATGGAAAGCATCAGCTGTAGTGATGTTGAGTTAAAAATTTTCATTTTTTTTCCATAAAGTTTTCCTATTTTCGCCATAGAAATTTCCCGTTAGATGTGTAACCTATAACCGTGGATCAATTCAGTGAGAAATAAATGAGAAAACGAAGAAATAAGTTCCTTGATGAGGAGGTGAATTAAATGCCTAAAAAGCAGATCCTTGACAAGCTTTCCATCTACATTCCACAAAAGAAGATGGAGGCAAAACCAGTTGAGCGGCTTATCCGCTTGAGTGAGAAGCGTGATCGCTCGATTAACTATCTCGTAGTCGATGCGATCCTTCAATATCTGGACCGCGAAGAGAAAAAAGGCTAGAGGATTATAGAGCTACTTGACACTCCCGGCGTAGGTGCACTGCGCCGGGTTTTTCTATCTTGCCGGGTGTTCCTTCCTTGTGTACACTCGATAAAAAGGAGGGAATGTGGCACTTACAAAAGTCTCTGAGTTTATCCGTCCTCACACTCTTGCTGAGGCATTTTCCTTACT
>CAZZJU010000099.1:0-5819 GCA_964654805.1 uncultured Thermotogae bacterium
GTTCTGTGTATTCCACGATGAAAGCGCCAGACCCAGTGGAATATAAGAAATTAACACAAAGGCGCGCGTAAGTTTGGAGAAAGGAACAGTATGGGTGATCACTCGTTTAGCCAGGGGTGAGTTGTCGTTCAGCCAATAGACCGCCTGCTGGAACTGGCGCAGGTTGAAGCCGAAACTGCCGACGAGGCTGATCTCACGGTAGTGCACTTTGAATGCGTCCACACAAACCTTCTCCCCCTTGGGAAGCCCACCAAATAGGAGGACTCGCCCCCCGGCGGCGGCGAAGTTGAACCCCTCCTCGAAGACCGCCCGGTTTCCCACCGCGACAAGTACCCGATCAGCGTCCACCCTTCCCCAACGCTCCTTCAATTGTTCCGCAAGCCCGTTGGCGTCTGGAGAGATGACGTCAAGCTCGAGTTGCCGTGCGGCAGTGAGCCGTTCCGGCGAAATCTCGCTTACAATGACGTTCGCTTCTTGCGATTTGGCCAAGAGGGCAAGCATCACGCCCATCGGACCGGCACCGATGACAAGGACGCGATCGCCCGGGTTAATTCCCGCTTTTTCGATCCCGTTGTATGCGCAAGCGAGCGGTTCAGCGAGCGATCCGGTTGCAAAATCGGCCTCCAGTCGGAAAGTAGCACGCTCGACGATCGAGCGTGGCAGAAGGATGAATTCCTTGAACGCACCGTCGATGAACGCTTTATTGGTACAGAGCTCGCCTAAACCGCGCTTACACAGTTCACAATCCCCGCATTCCACATAGGGTGCGGCGACGATCCGGTCCCCGACCTTGAACCGTTCTACTCCTTCTCCCAGTGCAGCTACTGTACCGGCGAACTCATGACCGAGGACGCACGGTGGAGAGAAATACGGATGCCCGCGGAAGAATGCCTTGACGTCGGTGCCGCACAGGCCGACAGCTCGTGTTTTAACTAGTATCTCTCCTGGCCCCGGATTCGGCACGGGAACCTCGCGATAAGCGATCATCCCGAGTTCAACAAGTTCTGCTATTTTCATTTTAGTGACGGCCTTTACCTTTCGTGTTTATTTACCGCACGCCGTAGAATAAAGAACAAGGGGGGCGGACACCCGCCCCCCGTATCGACCGATTAGTACTCGACGCGAATTTCAACTACGTACCATGCCCACTGGTTCGGTCCGTAGAGATCTTGGAGCTCCGAATAAGAGTTGTAGGGGTATACCAGCTTGATGGGCCCTCCCTGACTTGCTGGGATCTCGTCACCATCAGAGGTGTAGGCCAGAATGATCGGATAGTAGAGAGCGTCTTTAATCGCTACCGGGAATTCCTTTTTGTCCGAGCAGACCATAACTACTTTGCTCGCGCCAGCGGGGATACCTACGTAATCGAGAAGAGCCTTTAGCTCCACACCACCGTAGGTTTGGGTGCCCAACCAAGGGTCATCCACTTTATATGCCAGATAGGGGAGCGATTTCAGCATATCCATATCGAACTTGAAAGTATTTCCATCGTTGGTCAGTGCAATTGCTCCCGAAACCGTGAGAACCACATCACCCGTAGGTTTAGGCGCTTCTTTCCCCAAAACGCCAACTGCGAGAAGCCCGATTACCAATACACACAGTAAAACTTTGTAGAAGTTTTTCATTGCTTATCCTCCTTGCTGATTTGCAGCCAGTTCTTCGTGGTCGTCTCCATTTTGCGGTTTTTTTCTCGGGTTAACATCACCTCCTTTAGGCGAATTTGGCTTACTGCTTACTGTAGGCCCATTCTCTTTAGGAACTGATTACCCTGAATGGTCGCGTCCTTGAGAGCTGTGTCCAGGTCTTCCTTCCCCAAGATGACCAACTCGAGCTGTGGAACGAATGATTGCCACTCCCAGGAGAAGAATCCGAACATGTGCGCTTTTACATCTTGTGCGTACGGAAGCCATTGGTAGGCGACATTCCACTGATCCTCTTCGGTCTGGAATTCAGGCAGCTGTAGGGCGCTTTTCCTCACCGGGAAGAGCCAGTCAGCATGAGCGATTCGCGCTGAGTTCTCCGTGTTGGTGAAGTACTGAATGAACTGGAACGCTTCCGCTTTGTGGGAAGAATTGGCGTAAATCGCTACCGCCTGCGGGTCGGCGGCAGTTACGGTGCGCTTTGGACCCTTTACTTCCAGCATTCCCCAATCGAGCTTCCCTCTGCCCAGCCGTTTGAGCCAGCTTCGCACCCAGCACCCGAAGCTGATCATAGCGTACTTTTCGTTCAGGAATCCCTGCAGCAGGCTCATAAAGTCGTAACTCACGATGTCCTGAGGCATGACTTTGTCTACGGTTACTAAGTCAGTGAAGAATTTTATTGCCTGTCTGGCATTATCATCGATTTCGACGTGCCAAGTGCCGTCCTTATATCGCCTGAGAACATGTCCATCGTTTTCCCTAACCAAACACCACCACAGTCGCTGTTCAAGCGGTGCAAGGAGTCCCCACGTGGTTACATCCCCGTTTGCATCTCGTTTAGTCAGTTTTTTAGCGAACTCCCGCAGTTGATCCCAAGTTATCATTCCATCTTCAGGAACTTTGATACCAGCTTTAGCAAACAACGCCTTATTGTAGAAAATGACTTGTGTTTCCTGCAGGAAGGGAATCCCGTAAATTGATCCGTCATAGTCACTTACTCCGTCCCAGCTGTCCTGAGGGATATCATCGAGAGTTTCCTTGCTAAGATAGTCATTCAAAGAAGCGGCGTATCCCATATGCCCGTATTCATAACACATAACGGAGTCCTCATGGAATATATCTGGTGCTTGCCCGCCCTGAAAACTGGTTAAAAGGTAATCATCGAGGTTCTCCCACGCCTGCCAGATGATCTTGACCTGAATATCCGGATGGGTCTTGTTCCAGTCTGCTACTATTGCCTTTACTGCCTTAACTGTGTCTGGTTGCCACGCTGGAGTAACGAACTTCAGCTCAACCGGCCCTGCCGTGGCAATGAACCCGATAGCCATGAGAATCAACAACACTCCTGTTAGTTGTTTCACTACTACCTCACCTCTCTTGGAATTTTCTTCGTTCGCCACGCTTCATGCATCACTCTGCCTCATTGGGATACTTAATGAGGAAGATAGGATCGTACGGTTTTATGAGGGTGGCGGTGTGTGCGCGGTAGATCCCAATCACACCTATAGTATCGCCTTTTTGAACCATAAACGGCAGTTTAGTTAGAATTATCGTGGCACTGCCATCACTAGCCGAAATTGCCTCTCCAGGCATGACCGCTCTTACATGTAGTTTAGGAACAGCAACTACCTTTCCTAGAAATGTATCTTGATGTAATTTCAGATCTTTTATGTCAATATTTGGATTAATAATGTACAATGAACGACTGCTAGAGATCACGGTGCCGTCAACCATTTGGAATTTTACTTTCAGTGTGTGATACCCATTAGTTAAGGTAGATAAGTTGAGATTGCTATATGCAACAGTCCACATGCCATTATAGTAAGCATTTGCTTTTATGCTTGGTCCGTCGTCCAAAGCCCAAGAGGCGGCTGTAGCGTGGCCCCAAGTGGCGGCTTGCAGAGTGCCGTCCCAAGTTAGCACTGCTTGTTGCGGTTCCCGCAGATCAACGTTATGGGTACCGATCTCGCGCCAAAGACTTTCCAGCCGTCCACGATTAATCCGAAAAACCCGGTATCCAAACTTACTTCCATCTGTTGCTTCCCCCTCCCACCATGATCCACAAACCGCGCTTGTAACGAGCTCATAGAAGGGATAGCGCCTATGGAGCAAGAAGTTCATGTGCCACGACCCATCCAGCATCGCGGTTATTCCAGCTTTAGTCAGTATGTTTATCACTTTTGCGTTTTCTTCCGTGTCTGCCCAGCCAGGGGTGGGTTCGTGACAGAAAACTATAACTGGCACCAGTGGGTCCACTGTCGCGAGATCCTGTCTCAGCCAAGAGACTTCCGCAGCAGAGGAGGGACCGTATGTAAGCTTGCCGTCAGGAGACAGCCACATGGTGTCCAGAACGATGAAATGAGCGCCCTTGACGTTGAATGAATAATAGGTGGGACCAAAGTACTTTTCATATACTGCTTTTCCTATCTCCGCGTCACGTACGATATCGTGGTTCCCTTCTACAGCGAACAGGGGGCAATCGAATTTCGCAGCGAAGTCGTCAGCCATGTACTTCATCCATTTATCGACCAACTCCACCGGGGGACGCTTGGCATCGGCGACTATATCACCGGTAAGCATTACGAAATCCGGCGAGATCTCGTTCACCTCCTTGGTGAGGGAGTCAAGCACCCCTTGAGGGAGTACCTTCATCCTGCGATCATAAAAGGCTTTCTTGAATTCCTCTTTGTTAGTTGCATAGTGGGTGTCAGTGATTTGCACGAAAACAAGAGGAGAATTATCCGCAACTTCTTTCAGAGGAAAGTCGAAATTCCCGTTTTCTGCCAGTCGCCGGTACCAACCGTCGATGGGCTGCGTTCCAGTGGGAATGGAGATGAAGATAAACTTGGCTTTCGGATTCGTTTTTAGGGTAAACGCCCCTGTTTCATCCGTTGTGACCACGGTGAATCCATCGCTAATACTTACCCCGGGCAACGGTATGTCACCGCTATCGTACTGCTGATTACTGTTTCTATCGATATATACCGTTCCCGTTGCTCCGAAAAGGTTTATACTGATTAACAGCGCTCCAACAAACAATAACCCGACCGCTGTCAACCACGACTTTCTGTGTGCTAGCACAGCCACCTCCTTTATTTAAGTGCCGGACGCACAGTGCACTGCAGCGACTAGTTTTTTCACCTCTTGTTCGGGAGCGGTTGATTCAAACACATTCCTGCCAAATGCAACGCCGGCCGCTCCCACTTCCAATGCTTGTTGCACCATGTTAAGCGGATTCTCCACCTTGGGACCACCGGCGATGAGGATAGGAACGGGACAGGACTCGATAACCGACCGATAAGCGGGGGAACCGGTGAAGTATGCCTTGATACAGTCGGCACCGAGTTCATATCCGACACGTGCAGCGCAACGTACCCAGCCGGTGTCGTAGAAGTAATCCGGCTCGACCGGAAGCATCTCCGCAATGAGCGGCATTCCGTAGTGCTGACACTCACCCGCTAGCTGGGCGAGCAATGCAAGCGAGCGCGCTTCACCTTCCCCGCCGATGAAGCCCATGGCTAATACGGCATCTGCCCCTAGTGCAACTGCTTGTTCCACCGTTGCAATCCGCCGGTGGTAGTCGAATTCAGGATTATGCTCGGTCGACGCCCCGGTTACGCGGAGGATAAGCGCTGTTCGACCTGCATAAATTGGAGCGAACTGTGCTGCAGGACCGGGGTTAAGGATTATCCCGTCCGCTCCACCGTTTACTACGCTCGTGATGATCCCCTCCATGTTCTCTAACCCATTTGCTGCGTGCTTGAACTGGCCATGGTCAAGGGCCACGACAACCGCGCGATTGTCCGCCTGAAAGATTCGACTTAACCGAATTAACTTTCCGCTCATTTCACCTTCCCTGCTTGCTGCCGGTGAGTGTGATTAACCCGGCAGAATGTGATCTTTCTCTTGCTCGTTGAACAATCATTGGGCGATCTTTTCTGATGACCGATAAACGGAGAAACGGACAATGACAGAACCCTGTTACGCCATGGTCCTTCGAAGCACTGAATCTCCGGTCCTTGATGGAGGATGATTCTCTCGTTGCAGTAGCCTCTGTGCGGTGCTTCCATCGCCATTTGAGGCTGGGTCAGCACCCAGAGGAAGAGCGTTCTCCGCTTACATTGGGATCGGATTCTTGCTATTGGAATTGCGTCGAATAGGGAGAAAATTTCAGAAGTG
>CAZZJU010000100.1:0-5802 GCA_964654805.1 uncultured Thermotogae bacterium
GATCAGGTAAATGAACTCATTGGAACATCCAGGCAGAGCACGGCGGAGCATCTGGGGGAGGATGATCGATTTCATCGTTTGCAGCTTGCTCATTCCTAACGCGCGTGCCGCTTCCCACTGCCCAACCGGGATAGATAGGAGGGCTCCACGGAGGTATTCCGAGTGATATGCACCACTGCATAAACCGAACCCAATTATTGCCGCGGTAAGCGGGTTTAGAACTATACCCACGTGCGGAAGTCCGTAATAGATGATGAACAGTTGGAGCAGCAGTGGTGTACCGCGGAAGATTACCTGATATATGTACGCCAACGGGGAAAGGAGAGGCCCTCCGTAGGCGCGGGACATGGCGATTATTATTCCGATGACGTATCCCAATGGGGCAGCGCACACGATCATCTCCAGTGTCACCCCTAACCCCGATAACAGCTGGGGATAAAAGTCCAGCACCAGATTCATAATGCTCTTCCTTTGTCGGTCCCACTGAGCCCGGGAATGCGCGTACCCCATTCAGCCACACGAAATACCAGTATTCCTCCATAAGTAAGTACCAGGTATATCACCCCGACTGCGATGTAGACCGGCAACACGGCATGGGTGCGAAACGCGATGAACTTCCCTTGGGTAAGGAGTTCAACCACTCCTACGGCGAACGCGAGTGCCGTATCCTTCAACATGACCGAATACTCGTTGGCCAGACCGGGGAGTGAGAAGTGTATCGCTTGCGGGATGACTATAAGGCGAACCGTTTGTGGCTCAGTAAGCCCAAGCGACCTGGCTGCGTCTGTCTGTCCCCTACCTACAGCGAGCAAACTGCCTCGATAGATGTGCGACTGATAAGCGCTGCTCCTCAAGCCGAGAGCGAGAAGTACAGCGATAAACGGCGATAGATGCACACCAGGGAAACTTCCTATCCCAAAGTAAAACAGGAACAGAAGCACAAGCGCCGGAAATCCGCGAAATATCCGATCGTAGATCGAAAGGGGTATCCGCAACCAGGAAGGACCGTAGACATAGAGAAGAGCAATTGGTAACCCGAGCACGAATCCGAGTCCAAGACACGCTCCCACCAAAGCGAGAGTGGTTTCCGCCCCCTTGATAAGCGCGGGCAGAGAGTCTTCGACTAACCGAGCTGCGGTGAGGGTATCCATTGTTAAGGAGATGGGGGAGGAGGGAGATCCCCTCCTCCCAAGCGGGTGGGCTCTACTGCGATCCGACCAACCACTTCTCCACGAGTTTATCCCACTCGGGACTTGCCTTTATCCTCTTCAATCCCTCATTGAGAAGAGCGAGGAGCTTGGTGTCACCCTTCCGGACAGCGTAACCGTATATCTCACCAGTGTTAATGGTGCCGACAATCGCTGCTTCACGACCAGCGATCGCTGCTTGCGCGGTTGGAGCATCAATCACTGCTGCATCGATCCGTCCAATCAACAGATCTTCGATGGCCAGCAAGAAGTTGTCGTACATTTTGAGTTTTATGTCGACACCTTTATCGATGAGATTTTTCTCAAGCCAGGTTTGTGACGTAGTACCATGCTGTACCCCTATCGTCCGTCCTGGTGAAACAGCGGAAAATATATTGTACTGGGGAACGAACACACCGTTTTTCTTCACCTTGCGTACGACAACTGCTAGGTTAATCTTCCAATAAGGATCCGTAAAATCGACCTGTTTCTGTCGTTCAGGAGTGATCGTCATTCCCGATGCGATGAAATCGATGTTGCCTGCCTTAAGCGCGGGAATAATCGCATCCCAATCCACGGGAACGATCTTCACATCAAATCCCATCTCATTCGCAATCCAGCGAACTACCTCAACATCAAAACCCGTGGCATTACCGTTTTTATCGATGTAGGAGAACGGAGGGAACGCCGCATCGATTCCATCTACGTAGAGCGGTTTTTCCCCACCGAACGCCATAACTCCAGCCCCCAGTACCAACAACCCAACCATAACCATAGACAACACTACACGTTGATATTTCATTGTATCCTCCTATTAATTTTAAGTTAGTAAAAGTTTAGACCGGAACAACCGACCAACTCAGGTAAAATCTAGCTAGAGCTAAAAAGAAAGGTAATTAGGAATGATGGCCCCGGACGGGCCCGTGATGGGCGTGGAAGCGGCAGGAAAAGACAGCACGGATGAGACACAGTCCTCTACTTCTAAGGATCGTCTTCATGACGACCACCTCCGCTTGTCCAAAGATAACACCAATTTACTGGATTAACGGATGGTTGTCAAGTGGACCCGTTATCATGGCAAGCTGGTGTTAAATGAAACACGTCTAGCCTGTACACGGTGCTAGATTACTGGCTGCAACTGACAAGGACCGACCAGGACATCCCGGGCACTTTAGTCTGCGAAGCAGGAAGGCCCATTTCCCTTGATCTTGCTTACAATTTTGATTACCGTACTTGTTTAGACAGCGTCTCCTGGAGGATTCCATAGTGGCCATCGTCAAGGATTTGATGTACCACAAATTCCGGGCCTACGGCTTTTTGAAGAATTTAAGGTTTTTCGATCCGTTCATAATTTTGTTTTTTCGGGAGATAGGGCTCTCCTACCTGGAGATCGGAGCTCTGTTTTCGGTACGGGAGCTAGCAACTAACGTTTTGGAGATTCCGACCGGAGTGGTAGCAGACGCTTATGGTAGGAGAAAATCGATGATTGCTGCGTTCAGTTCTTATCTTATAGCATTTGCTATCTTCTACTTATTTCCGCATTTTTCGATCTACGTATTGGCGATGATCCTGTTTGCATTTGGGGAGGCGTTCCGCTCCGGTACCCATAAAGCGATGATTCTCGAGTACCTGCGGCTCAACGGGATGGAGGATCAGCGAGTCGAATACTATGGTCATACCCGTGCTGCATCGCAGTTCGGATCAGCAATCGGGGCGTTAATCGCAGCGGGGCTCGTGTTCTACTCTGGAAGCTATCGAATAGTATTTGCCGCATCTATCGTTCCCTACTTACTTGAGCTCGGTCTGATGCTTTCCTATCCGAAAGAGCTCGACGGTGAATTAGTACACGTAGAAGGCAACTGGGTGAAGAAACTGCTCCAGAGGATTAGGGCTACTACCAGGGAATCGATCCGGATGCTGCATCGCAGGGAGCTTTTGCGTGGTCTCATAAGTGGTGCCACCTTTGATGCTTTGTTCAAATCAACCAAGGATTACTTACAACCGATCCTGCAGTCACAAGCGGTGGCTCTTCCATTATTCCTCGCCCTGAATGCCGAAAAGCGAGGAGCTCTTATTGTTGGTGGACTTTATTTTCTTATTTATCTCAGCACAAGTTATGCTTCATCTCATGCCGGCAGACTGGAAAGAAGGGTTCGCTCTTTACCCAGAGCAGCAAATAGCATATATATTCTTGGCATGGTCTTTTTGCTAATTGCTGGGATATCCACGTGGAAAACGGTGTACGGGATTGCTATTGCTGCATATCTCGGGTTGTACATGTTGCAGAATGTGCGGCGCCCTATCCTTGTGGGCTATCTATCCAAACTCATTCCTCAACGGACAATGGCCACTGGTTTATCCGTAGAGTCGCAGTTGCGTACGCTCGTTACCGCAGGGATTGCCCCGCTTGTAGGCCTGCTTGCGGATAGAATTGGAGTTGGGTTGGGACTAGGAACAGTTGGTATCATCGGGTTGTCTCTCGGTCCTTTACTGCTTATCCATGAAACCGAGTAGCCTCTCCCGGTGTAGATTAATGCGAATCCACGAGGGTCGGAACAAAGGAGGAAAAAGGACGTGAAGTACCTGATACCGGTCGTTGCCCTACTTTTCGTCGCGTTTATCGGTGTGATTGCAGCAGCGGAACCGGATCTCATCGTTACTTCGATCGAGCTTTCCCCGCAGGCTCCAACAGCCGGGGAACAGGTAACGATCACTGCTACGGTGGAGAACGCGGGGACCACACCGGTAAATAGAACTTTTTCGGTCCGATTTCTCATCGACGGTTTCCCTGTGGCCAGTTCTTCGATCCCTTCTGGACTCAACCCGGGGAAAACCAAATCAGTTTCGACTGTGTGGACCGCCGAAGTTGGCACCCACACGATAAGGGTTGAGGCGGATAAGCCGTTCGACAGGATTGAAGAATCCAACGAGCGGAATAACGTCCTTGTGGCAACAGTCGCCGTCCCAGTTAGCCCCTCCGCTGCTAAACTCCTCTCAAAAATTAAAGTGGCAGTTGCCCGATTCGATGATCGCAGCTCCTCTGGATTCGTTAACGTCGGTGCCGGAGTGGCCGATGAATTGATCGACCGTTTAGTGAACAGCGGTGTTCGCGTCCTCGAGCGGGGAGAACTGGAAGCGCTGATGCAGGAACGCAATCTCAATCCTTCTTTGGAAAAAGACCTCACTACTGCTGGACGACTCCTCGGAGCCGATCTACTTATCGTTGGATCGGTAACAAAGGTGAATGTGAACCAATCGTCGCTTAGTCTCGGTTTCTTCAAAGTGAGTAGTGCTTCGGTGGAAGTTTCCATGTCCGCTCGGTTGGTAAATGTGTATACCTCGGAAATCGTCAAGGCGGTTTCCGCATCTGGTTCTGAACAGGGGACAACCGGATTCTCCGTGGACTTGGGAAAGATACTTTCGTTAACCCGGCCTTCATCGCTGGATATATGTGCGGGCGGCTTGCGCACTGACAAACCGTATTACTTCCCCAATGAGACGGTTTGTATTGGTTACAAGAATACGGGAGTAGGCAAGTGGTACGGCATTGAGATCTACCGAAGTGGAGGCCCATTCCTGAAATGGCTTGATTGGCAGTTCATTCCTACCGGAGGATGCGGAAAATGGTTCTGGGACCAGCGCGATGCTTCCAACGCTCAGATGGGCCCTGGAATCTACACCGCGAAGCTGTGGGACGGCACCTCCTATATAGCTACAGTCAACTTTCAGATAAGGCCTGGTAGTAGTCCGATTGCTCCGCTTATCGATGAGATCACGGTAGGAAGCGATCGGTTTGACGAAACAATCGTTGGGAAAGCAGTTAACCGAACGCTGAACCAACTTGTTGCTCGATTAATCGAAGGGATAGAGGAGGTTGCTCCACAGATCATCGCTTCCCGTTCCGCTCACCCACTCGCTGCCGCCTCAGCTCCGGCGGCTCCGAAAGAAGGACAAGTAGCAGCCGTCCTCCCCGATGGCCGTGTGGTAATAAATATCGGAGCTAATGCTGGAGTGCATAAAGGTGATTTCTTCCAAGTACTGGACGTGGAAAACCTGATAACCGATCCTACTACTGGCAAGATCCTGAGTTATGATGTGCGCGGAGTAAAAGGAGAAATTGTGATCGTAGAGGTACGGGATCGGGTTGCGTATGGAGTCAAAACTTCCGATTTCACACCTCTCATCGGGGATATAGTCCGTCCTTCCAGTTGATCGGACAGGCGCCGATCCGCTAGACTTACATCACAATGAGAGCATATTTAGCGGTTATAGCGTCGTTATGCCTGTTCGTCTGTACTGTCCTGCCAGTGATGGGCGATGGGATCGATGGGGTTAGCCTTACTGTTACTATTCCGTTCGGGGATCTCCCGCCCCTTTTTGGCATCACCATCAGAAGCGAGCTTCCAGTTGGTTATGGAGTGGCGAGCCTGCTTATCTCTCCCTCCGGGCAAACGCTCATCCGGGGCGGAGTAGAGATCTCTCTCGGTGAGGGCGGGAGCTACCTCGTCATAACCGGTGGGATAATTTACTTCGATCTCTCCGCCAAGTTCCCCTCTCCGGTGCTCGGCGGAGGACTCTCCTATAGGATACCGGAACATGGACTCCAATTCGGGAT
>CAZZJU010000101.1:0-5781 GCA_964654805.1 uncultured Thermotogae bacterium
CATTTACTTCATACGTGAGCGGGAAAAGGGGTACTCTGATCTCGCTCCGATCGAAATCGCCCGCGAGATATTCTCGCTCGCCGATGGAATGACGATGAGCGCTAAAAAGGACGGACTCGCGAACATCGGCGGGATTCTTGCCACAAACAACGAGGAGATCTTCAACCGGGCGCAAGAGCGGTTGATCCTGATGGAGGGATTTCCCACCTACGGCGGGCTCTCCGGCCGGGACTTAGAAGCGATCGCAGTCGGGCTGTATGAGGCGCTTGACCCGGCATACCTCGCCGACCGGATCGGACAGACGCGCTACCTCGGAGAGGGATTGAAAAGCGTCGGCATTCCGATCGTGGAGCCAATCGGTGGACACGCGGTGTATATCGACATAAAGGGACTGATCCCCGACTTCCCGCAGGAATTATTTCCTGCCCTATCGTTCGTGGTTGAGCTGTACATCGAAGCAGGAGTACGGTCGATCGAGGTAGGAAGCGTGATGTTCGCTCACAAAGACGAGGAAGGGAATCCCGTATATCCCAAGCTAGAGTTGGTGCGGTTAGCAGTCCCCCGTCGCACTTACACCCGCACTCATTTTGACGCGGTCATCGAAGGAGCGGCAGTAGTAGCGAAACGTAAGGATGAACTTCCTGGTTACCGAATCGCGAAAGGGGAAGGGCCGTTGCGGCATTTCATCGCCCGGTTCGAGCGGGTCGGGCGCTGAGTTCCGGGATCAGCATCGAGATAATGATCACAATCGCCCCCACGATTTGGATCATGGTCAGAGTCTCACCGAGGAGTATCACGCCGAATAGAGCGGCAAATACCGGCTCCATTGTGAGAATAATTGCGGTGTAAGCGGCAGTGGAGTACGATTGGAACCGATTCAGAATATATAACGCAAGTGCGGTAGCAAGAATTCCGGTCACAAGTATCCCCTGAACCAGCCCACCGGACAGGTGCAACGACAACGGCTCAAGGAATACCGCACCAATAGTGCTCAACAGGGCCACTATTCCAACCTGTACGAGAAGGAGTCCGCGATAGTCGACCTGCCTGACGTATCGATCGATAAGAACGATGTGAACCGCGTAGGAAACCGCGCAGATCAAGGTAAGGAAATCCCCGATATTGATCGCGCTCAACTTCCCCCGTCCCAGCACAAGTAGGGTCAACCCGCCCGCCGCCAGCAGGGCGCTGATCCACACTTTCACCTCCACCCGTTCCCGATTGACCGCTGCGGCGAGAAGCGGAACGATGACCACAGACAGTCCGGTTATCAATCCACTCTTCGTTGCCGTGGTGTACACAAGTCCCCACGTCTGGAAAAAGTACCCACTGAACAGCGCGAGCCCGATCACTGCTCCGGCTTGCAAGCTGCGCCGATCGATCCGACGGAGCGAGCGATGCATAATAAGCGCTAACACGAAGAACGCGATGAGGAACCTGCCGGCGAGAAAGGTGAGGGGACCGACTTCACTCATCCCCTGTTTAACTAATACGAACGTCCAACCCCATATAACAGTGATGGACAGGAGGGTCAGCGGGGCAAACTTCATCTAAGCCCCTCCGGAAGCTCACCCCGGAGTGCCAGGGGGGGATCAACGGTCAGATCAATCACTGCTGACGGAATTCCGCTTTCTATCGTGCCGGAAACAATAAGGTCAACCCCGGAGAAGTGCTCGATTATATCGGATAAATCAACGAGCGGCGGCTCTCCGCTTCGATTGACACTCGTCCCGAATAAAGGTCGGTTAAGCCGTGACATCACCGCGGTGAAAAACCGATGTGCTGGCACGCGGATGCCTACCTTTCCATCCTTAACCGCACTTTCCGGCGCACCGGGAAGCGCCGGTAAGAGGAAGGTGTACGGACCGGGCAGGAAGTGTTCCACGATCTCCCGCGTCCGTGAATCGAGTAGCCCGAACCGCTCCACCGCGGTAACCGACGGAAGGTGTAGCGTGAACGGTTGATCTTTCGGCCGTCCCTTCATCCGGCGCACACGCCCGAGCGCTCCCTCATCCCATGGGTCGCCTCCGATTCCATACACCGTCTCGGTGGGAAAGATCACGACGCCCCCGGTCTCAAGGATATCACGGAGTGTAGCAAGGAGCTCCGGAGAGTCATCGGAAAGAACAAGCGGATTCATGCGCAGATGAAATGGATTACATCGCCATCTTGGACAACATAGTCGCGTCCAGCTCGCTTTACCCGTCCCGCATCACGCAGGGCGTGTTCCGACCCCGCAGAGATGAGCTCGTTTAAATCCATCACCTCAGCGAGGACGAAGCGCTCGGCGAAATCGGTGTGGATTTTACTCCCGGCCTGCGGAGCGGATGTACCCTGCGGTACGGTCCATGCTCGCACTTCTGGTCCCTCAAAGGTGAAGAAGGTGACCAGCTCCAACGCACGGTAGCCAGCACGGATCAACTTAGCGAGGCTAGACTCGGAAAGCCCCCATTCGGCGAGGAACGCACGCCGTTCTTCCTCCGACCCAGCCGCTTCGGCGATCTCCGCTTCGATCCGCCCACGGACCACAATCGCCTCCTTCCCCGTATTTGCGGCATACTCCATCACACGGCGCGCGTGCTCGTCTTGATCGGATTCCCCAACGTTGGCCACGTAGATCACGGGCTTCAGCGAAAGCGGCGAGACCTCGCGGATCAGCCCGTCCACTTCATGTGGGATTTCCTGATCGCGAAGCGGAACTCCCGCACCCACGGCGTTCAGCAGCTTTTCCCATGCAGCCAGACGAGCGGGCGCACGCCGATCCGGCCCCTTCGCTTCACGGATCAGCCGTTCCCTCACCCGGCTCATCGTTTCGTAATCCTTTAGCAGGAGTTCGGCTTCGACGATCTCAATATCGCGGATCGGGTCAACATTCCCGGCGACGTGAGCCACGTTCGGGTCGGAGAAACAACGTACTACGTGCAGGATCGCATCCACCGAGCGGATCTCGGCGAGGAACTGGTTCCCCATCCCCTCCCCTTCGCTCGCCCCCTGCACAAGACCGGCGATATCGATGAACTCGAGATGGGTAGGAACCTTCTTCTTTTCCGGGAAGAAGGCGGCGAGCCGATCGAGCCGGTCATCCGGGACGGGCACAGTTCCCACGTTCGCATCAATTGTGCAGAACGGATAGGGCTCAACTCGCGCTCCCGCTCCGGAAAGGGCGTTGAATATCGTCGACTTACCGGCGTTGGGAAGACCGACCAGACCGCAAACGAATCCCATCATCCCTCCTTATTGAGATCAAATATAGAGCCGAAACTAGAGCAAAGCAAGGTGAAGGCGCTCCCTGGATCGGCTAGTATTCCGATGAAAGGAGGACACGATGGCAGAGACCGAGGTTCGTCTTCCGGATCTGGGAGAGGTGGAGGAAGTCATCGTCACTGCCTGGCTCAAACAGGAAGGGGAGACGGTCGAGGAAGGCGAGGGCCTGCTCGAGGTGGAGACTGAGAAGACTACGTTTGTGGTCGAGGCACCAAAAACCGGAAAGTTGACAAGGATCGTAAAAAAGCAGGGGGATAAGGCAGAGAGAAATGAGCTCCTGGCTGAAATCGACTGATACCCGCATCGTCACCCACCTTCCCATTGGGCGGGCCGATTACGCATCGGTATACCTGCTCCAACAGAGGCTGCACAGCCTGCGGGTGAAGGGGAAGATCCGCGACACGGTGATCACCGTGGAGCACGATCCGGTGTTCACCATCGGAAGGTCAGGATCGGCGGGGAATATCCTTGTCCCAGCTGAAGTCCTTGAGCGGGAAGGGATCAAGGTGTACGAGGTTGAACGCGGAGGAGACATCACCTACCACGGCCCGGGGCAACTCGTTGTCTATCCGATCATTGACCTACGCAACCAGGGGCACGACCTCCGTCGGTACATCCGCAATCTCGAACAAGGGGTGATCGATCTGCTCGCCGACTTCGGGATCGAGGGAACGCGCCGTCCTGGGTTCCCCGGAGTATGGATCGGAGCGCGGAAGATCGCGTCTGTTGGGGTATACGTTAAGCACTGGGTGACGCGGCACGGGCTAGCGTTTAACGTCGCGGTGAACCGCGACCACTTTGGGATGATCAACCCGTGTGGCCTTCCGATAGAGATCACCTCGCTCGACGAGCTGATCGGCGAAATCCGTCCGCTGGCCGAGGTGGCGCAGCGGCTTCTATCCAAAATGGAGCCGTTGTTCGACTGGCGGTTCGTGGAGGAGGATCCGACACCGTACTGGAAGGGGGAATAATGAGCGCACAACCGGAGTGGTTGCGGGTCCGAGCCCCTAAGCCGGAAGAAGCGCGGGAGATGCAGATAGTGCGGGATATCCTCGCTAAGCACCGTCTCACCACCGTCTGCCAGGGAGCGCTCTGCCCAAACGCGATCGAGTGTTGGGGGGCGCGAACAGCAACGTTCATGATCCTGGGAAAGGTCTGCACCCGCGCCTGCAGGTTCTGCGCCATTCCCACTGGAAACCCTCGTGGAGCGCTCGATCGCGACGAGCCGCGACGGGTGGCAAAGGCGGTCAGGGAGCTCGGCCTGCGCTACGTGGTCCTCACCTCGGTCGATCGCGACGATCTCGCGGACGGCGGGGCCGAGATGTTCGCCGCGACGATCCGAAGGATCAAGGCAGAAGACCGGTCGGTCCGCGTGGAGGCGCTCGTCCCCGACTTCCACGGCGACCCCGGGGCCATCGCCACGATCGCTGCCGCCGGGGCGGACGTCCTCGGGCACAACCTGGAGACAGTCAGCCGATTGACCCCGCTCGTGCGCGATCCCCGCGCCGGGTACGATCTCTCCCTGTCCGTCCTTGCCCGAATCAAGGAGCTGTCCCCGGGCACGGTCACCAAGAGCTCGCTCATGCTCGGACTGGGGGAGACGCACGATGAGATCATTGCCGCTCTGCGCGACCTGAGAGACGTCGGGGTTGCCATCGTCACCTTGGGACAGTACCTCCAACCAACGAAGTCGTCCTACCCAGTAGCGCGTTACGTTCCACCGGACGAGTTCGCGAGCCTTCGCGAAGAGGCACTTGCGATCGGATTCGACTACGTCGTCTCCGGGCCGTACGTCAGGAGCTCCTACCACGCTGCGGAAGCGTTCGCAGCGGTCGGACAGCGATGATCCGCGTTATCCGTACTCTGCCCCCGTCCGCGCCGGCATTCGGGATCGCCCTCGACGAGGCGTTGTTGGAAACCTCAAAGCGAGAAGATATCGATATCCTCCGCATGTGGGTGAACGACCGGGCCGTGGTGATCGGGCGGTCGCAGGCGGCGAAGGATGAGGCCGACCTCGAAGCGGCGGAGAAACTGGGGATCCCGGTTATCCGCCGCATCTCCGGCGGGGGCGCGGTTTACCACTATTCGGGAAACCTCAATATCTCCCTGTACCTCACCGACGCTCGGAGGTTGGGAGGTGTGGTCGACGCGTTCCAGCGCATGGGCAAAGCGATATCATTCGGGCTGCACAAGCTCGGGGTGAACGCGAAATCCGCGGGGAACGAGCTTCTGATCAACGGGGCCAAGATCGGCGGGGCGGCTCAGGCTCGCCGGGGAAGATCGTTGCTCTATCACACTACCCTCCTCGTCCATCCGGATTCCATTCCTATGAAACAGCTCCTCCTCGCTCTGCGCCCCGGATACCGACCAAGTAGAGTGCCGTCCCGACCCCGGCGGACTATGAGCATATCCGAAGCGATGGGACACGATTTCAGGATTGAGGATATAGCCGACGCGATCGAAGCAGCAATCATCTCCTTCCTCGGTCGTGCGGCGGTAGAATGGAAGATCGACGGC
>CAZZJU010000102.1:0-5753 GCA_964654805.1 uncultured Thermotogae bacterium
GGCTATCGGGTTTGCTCATTTCTTCATAAGCTTGTGGATCACCGTCGATTCCCACAACCGTAAACTGGCTTTGCCGCCCTGCTTCTCGTATTGCCGAACAAGCAGCAACAGCAGCTCCGTCAAAGGTGGCGAATACCGCATTTACGGAGCCGGGTTCAGGATGGGCAGTAAGAATCGATTCCATTTTTGCCTGAATGTCGGGGAAGAAATCTGGCCAAGCGTACACTATTGTTCCAATGATCTTCGAATCATCATATTCAGTCAATACTAACTTCAATTCACCAGCTCGCATTCGAATCATTTGGCCGAGAGGGTTTGTGATGAGTACGATATTGGCTTTACCTCCAGTCCGGTTCATAAGCTCAGTAGCAGCCATAGCTCCCATTACCCAGTTGTTGGATTCCACGACCAAATCGACGAATGGGGCAGTACCGGCATCCATAGAAGCGATGATGATCCCTTTCTTTTTTGCTTCTTCTAAAGCAGGAGCAGCCATTTTTATGTCACCCTCTTGGATAATGATCGCGTCTACGCCCTGAGCGATGAAGTTTTCTATTGCTGCGATTCGACTGGGTACATCAGCGGTGACGGTTGATATAGCCTTGCCTCCTAGAGCTTCAACTGTGTTGATCAACACAGTGCGGCCGATTCGAGCGAAGAAGTTCGCCTGTCCGAAGTTGTTGATACCGATTTTAAATTCTTTTCCAACACCGACTCCAACCACAAGGCCCACCATAAGAATTCCTAGAAAAACAACTGATAAGGTTTTACGCATGTTTCCCTCCTTAACGTTTCTTGTGGATACCTTCTATCGTTCTTTGTCTAATCAATATGCCTCTTATGCATCACCTCCTTCTACAAGTGGTATTTGCATGCTTGTCCATGATGTATCGATCTGCGGGCGATCTTTCAGCGCTGCTTTCCCGGCCTGCAGAAATGCGGCTGTTTTGGCCACCCGGCGTCCCACCAAGCGTGCTGCTTCCATGCCGTGTTTGTCCTGGAGGATCGCATCACGCCCAGGGCGCATACCGGTCCAGCCTGCTCCACCGATGTAAAACCCTCCTACTGTTACGAATCCCATAACCAAGAACCATTGCAGGATGGATGTCAGCGTGAATTCAACCCCTCCATTGCGATCGAATCCCACTGCTACTGCTCCGGCAGCGGTCGCTGACCAGTCCGGGACGGGCATGGGAAACTCCGGATCCCATATCCGTTTCAGAAGAGACGTGCAACGTTCCATGTAAGCCCTTCCCAATGAGTTTTGGTTGAAGAAATAGACAGGTGATCCGAAGATAACCCCATTTGGTACTGGATCGATCAGTGAACGTACCAGCTCGTGCCAGTCGTCCTTGATTATGCAAGACGTTCTCTTGGCCGCACATACCTCGCAATCGAGACACGGAGAGATTCTCCGCTGGGCCAGCAGCACAAGCTCTACATCCGCGGAAAAATCCAGGGCTGCAGCGGTTTTCTCAGCGGCTTTCAAAGCGGCTTCGAGGAGGATCTGAGTATTGCCATTTTTTCTGGGACTGGAGCAAATTCCGACAAACTTCAGTTTGTCTACCATTTGACCCCCCATGTGTTGCTTAGCACTTCAACCGGTTGGTACGAGATGTTCGGTTGCCCGAAACGCGCCGGACTGAGAGCTATTCTCCCTTCCGGTGTTTGGGCTGCTCTTCTCAAGCGCGGATGGCATGGGGCTAGGATCATCCATACTCGCTGGCCGACTTTAAGCTCGGAACTCATGATCCCTTGTCCGTTTTCGTCGACCATCATGATCATGTCAGGGAATATACACCCCACTTGACCGTCTCTGGCCGCCATCATGAATTCATTTTTCATAATAATTTTCATTATTTTTCCTGAAAAACTGTCAATACCGTCTATTTCTGCCGTTTGGACGAGAAACCCCAAGGCTTCTTCCTCGCGGAGTGAGGATACTGTACCGTGAAAGGCAAACTTTCCTCCCGTCCGATCGGCGATCGTTTCGACCACTTCATCCAGGTTGGACAGAGAGACCAATCGTCGGCCCAAGTCGAGCGAAGAGGATATGGTCCCAGGGATAATCACGTTGCGTGCCACCTCGCCCGTCATCGGATAGTGCGCGTTCGCCCCAAGTCCACCCGCTCGGGTGACGACAAATCGACCGATCTCGTCGGGAACAAACGGGGAACTCGCTTCTTTCACTATGATCACGTTTCCCTCCCAATCGACCAGCGGCATGGGGACGATCGATACCCCGTGTCCAGCGAAACTGGTCATCTGGGTCTCCGGAGCGGCCCTGCCGAGGCCGTCACCATCGATGACAGGAATTCCGACGCGGGCGGCTAAAGAAAGGATGACCGGAGTGTTTAATCCTCCGAGTTCAAACGGCACTAAATAGTCGATCTTCCGCCCCAGATGTTCCTCCATCGCTCGGAACGCCAGAAGCGGTTCGAATCTCTTTTCCCATTGGGACACAATCTCTTCAGGGGAAAACCTGTCTAAAACCTTGACCGATCCCATAATTCCGCCGCTTACTACCAGCGCATCGTCTGGGATCTCGTCCAGGCTCGCCAGCGTGTATCTGCGACCATGCGCCAGATCGTTTTCGATGATCGCCCGGCCGAAGGCAGTGCTCCCGCCGCCGCCGGTTCCCATTATTGTGAGCCCTCTGAGAAACGCGGTGATATCGTCCGCTGTCAGCCAGTTTAGCCGTTCAGTTGACATTCCCTGCTACCTCCGATCCGATCATCAGTTTGACTATCAGACTTTGGTCGGCATCGTGTGTGGGCAGATCACCGACCTTTCGCCCGCGCCGTAGAACCACTATTCGGTCGGTTACGGCTAGGATTTCCGGTAACACATGGCTGATGAACACCACGGCGACTCCGTGCTCCCGTAGACGACCGATTAAGTCCAAAACCTTCGTTACTTCCTTAACAGCCAGGGCAGCTGTGGGTTCGTCGAGGATAACCACCTTAGGGTTTGTTGAAATGGCCCGTGCTACCGCTACTGCCTGTTGCTGCCCTCCTGACATGGTCATTACTGGTTCTCGGAAAGAACGGATCTCTATTCCCAATCCCTCCAGCGCCTGTTTGGCCATGTTCTCCATATGACGGAGGCGCAAAAGGCCGAAGCGGGTCTGTTCTCGCCCCAGGAAGAGGTTATCCGCTACGCGAAATCCTGGGACCAACCCCCGATCCTGATGCACCGTTTCTATCCCCAGTTCCTTGGCGTGCCGAGGGCCTTCGAAACGGACCTCTTTCCCTCCCACGTATATGGAGCCGACGTCAGGGGTGTATACACCAGACAGAATCTTGATCAGCGTTGACTTTCCGGCTCCGTTGTCACCCACAAGCCCCACTACCTCGCCGGCCGACAGGTTGAAATCCACACCACGCAGAGCCTGGATCCCGCCGAAAGATTTGCAGATATTTTTCATTTCGACTAATGCGGAAACTTCCTGTTGCATTACAGTTGGCTCCTCTTCAGATTGGTTTTTGGTGGTTCAGTGCTGTATCGGGAAGGTGAGCATCCACTTCAGCAACATTGCAGGTTGATAGAACCAAAGTTTCAGTAAGTTTGACGGCTGCCTTCAGAGGGTTGATTACGCGCACAGCCGGATTGAGTTTGCGCAGTCTTTGACAGAGCGCATCGGACAGCTCAGCAAGTTCGGTGCATCCCATGACAAACGTGGATACCTCGCTCACCAACTTTTCGCTGACCTGTTGCAGCAGGTCCAGTGCAAGGTCTCTGTTGTATGGGATTTGGTCGAACGGCATATTGATCGCCACTACAGAGTGCATAGCAGTAGTCACACCGTAGCGATGGACGTTGTCTTCTATGATCGGTACGATTTCATCTTCGCTCGTGATGATCGCGAATTTTTGATCGGTTGCATGTGCTGACAGGATTCCTGCCAATCCTACCCCGATCACTGGGATGCTCAATCGGGTTGAGCATTCTTTTAAACCCGGATCGGTGAAGCAATCGATTATGCAAGCGTCGGCACCTTCTACCTCCGCTCGACGAGCAATCCTTACGATCGGTTCTGATAAGCTGTGGTAATCGACCTTGGTTATACCGAGAGCGGTCATGTCGCGTCCTTGAAAGACCGTGTCTGGAGCAGCATGCTTGACATAGCGTTCCACAGCGACTTTGCGCCATGCTTCCGTAAGAGCTACTGGTATAAGAATGTCAATTTTCATCTATATCGATCCCCGGCTCAGAATAGTCTCGATGATCGTAGATTAACGGCGATTTGGTTTTATCATTGACGCGTGAATTTATTACCCTGCCGACTAAGACCATGTGATCGCCGAATTGATGTCTGAAGACAACTTCACATTCCAAATATGCAAGGCAATCGTTCAAAATCGGGATTCCCGATGTTCCGGGGTGAGTGGCATGCCCTTGCAGTTTGTCTACATCTCGTCCTGAGCGTCTTCCAAATTGTAGAGCGAGATTTTGTTGACCTTCGGCAAGTATATGGACAACAAAATGCTCACAATCTTGAGCCAGCGTGTGTGAATAATTTTGATCCCATACGGCAACTTGTATCATCACCGGATCTTCTGACACTCGTACTACCCACGCTGCCGTGTAGGCGTTGACCTTTTGCCCGGACTGCAGCGTTACAATGAAAACACCGCTCGGAATCAACCAATCCGCACGTTCTTCTTCCGTCATAAGACTGAATCTCTCATCAGTACTCCGCGGTTCCGGTTCCATGTCTATGCGTATCCCAATGCCTGAGAAATTGCCTCAGCGGTCAGTTTTACCGTCTCGGCCAATTTCTCCGCTTGTTGTTGATCGTCAAACTCTCTCTTCAGGCCGGTTATGCTTATAGCTCCCACTATTTCGCCGCCGTAGCCTTTGATCACCGCCGCGAAGCACTTTATCCCCTCTTCGTGTTCGCAGTTGTCGATGGCGTAACCGCGGGCTCTGGTCTGTTTAAGTTCTTCCAGAAGCTGTACCGGATCGGTTATCGTGGTTTCGGTGCGTTTTACGAGGGACGTCTTACGGAGGATCTCTACGATCTGATCACTCGGCAAACTGCTCAAGAGCGCTTTGCCTACGCCGGTACAATAGGCAGGGGCTCTGCTTCCGATGCGAGAAATGATGGGAAGACTGCGTTGGCTCTCCACTTTGTCCAAATAAACAACCTCTGCTCCATCAAGAACGCAGAGGTGGACCGTTTTTTGGGTTTCAGCGCTCAGTTTGACGAGAAACGGATGGGCAGTCTCGCGCAACGGCATCCGGCGGAGCATGTGGCTCCCGAGCTCTAAGATCTTATTCCCCAGGTGATAAACCCCATTTCCGTCCGTGCGGATATAACCCATCTCGAGCAGAGTGTTGAGGTAGCGATAGACGCTTGTTTTGTGGATACCAAGGAGGTCAGCCAGCTCGAGCGCCGTTTTGCCTTCCGCGCTTTGAGCGAGCTCTTCCAGGAGTTTGAGGCCTTTTTCTAAAATTTTTGCATCCGCCATAGTAAAAAACACAACTTACTTTCGCGTTTACTGCAACTACTATAGCAATAAATACAACGCATGTCAAGTGGACAAATGTCTGAAAGAAGGGCAAACGTAATCCCCAAAAACAATACCGCACGTAACGTGCGGTAAAGTATGAAATTCCAGTTGAGACTGATTAGCTTCTAAGAGTTTCTTATACCGATGATTTCTCCTCTTCGTTAGAGACAGGTTGCTCTTCCGTTGTTTCGCCCATCGCCTTTGCCCGTTCGAGGACTTCGTCGATCGTTCCCACCA